>NZ_VIGC02000026.1 GCF_006569185.2 Litorilinea aerophila
CGTCGCTGAAGTCCAGGGCCCGCACCTCCTGGTCGCTGCAGCGGCTCAGCGTCTCCAAACGCTTCTCCGCCCAGTCCTGGACGTGGTTCAAGCGGTGGTCACCTTCCGAAAGGATATGGCCCAGCCATATGGTGGCCGTCCACCCCAGGCTGAGCCCCTGCCAGTTGCCGTGGGTGGGGAAGAATTCGTCCAGCAGGAATGGCACCCCCATCCGTTCCATCTGGACCAGCAGCAAGGGAATATCATCTACTCGTTCATTCGTTACTATCAGTCTCTCGCTCATGGCGAGAGTTTACTACAATCTGCTAAACCCATCTAGATTTGAGCGAACCATGAGTTAAAGGCTGTGAAGATTGAAGATTGAAGATTTAGGGAGAATGTGAGCTTGCGCCCGGATCAAAACGATACGCTTCTGCGGGTGGACAATCTGCAGCTTCACTTCCGGACCAGCCGTGGCGTGGTCCAGGCGGTGGATGGGGTGAGCTTTGAGTTGCGGCGTAACGAGGCCATGGTCATCCTGGGGGAATCGGGGTGCGGCAAGACATCCCTGGCCCGGGCCCTGTTGCGGCTGTTGCCCCGCAACGTGGAACGCTTCAGCGGCAGCATCACCCTGAACGGCCAGGAGCTGATGGGGCTGAGCGACGAAGAGTTCCGCCAGCAGGTGCGCTGGCTGAAGATCTCCTTCGTCCCCCAGGCGGCCATGAACGCCCTGAACCCGGTGCTGAAGGTGGGGGACCAGGTGGCCGAGCCCCTCATGGAGCACCTGCGCCTGGGCCGCCAGGAAGCCCTGCGCCGGGCCGCCGAGGCCTTCACCAGCGTGGGCGTCCCGGCCGATTTTCTCCACCGCTACGCCTTCGAGCTGAGCGGCGGCATGCGCCAGCGGGTGGCCATTGCCATGGCCCTGGTCACCAATCCGGACCTCATCGTGCTGGACGAGCCGACCTCGGCCCTGGACGTGCTGACCCAGGCCAACATCATGAATGTGCTCAAGCGCATCAAGCAGGAGTACACCACCAGCTACATCCTCATCACCCACGATATCGGCACCTCCAGCGAGCTGGCGGACCGGGTGGCCACCATGTACGCGGGCCAGATCGTGGAGTTGAACGACGCCGCCCATTTCTTCAGCCGGCCCTACCATCCCTACGCCCAGGGGCTCATGGCCAGCGTGCCCCGGCTGCGCCAGAAGCAGGACCCGGTCTTCATCCCCGGCCAGCCCCCCAGCCTGCTCCAGCCACCGGCTGGCTGCCGCTTCGCCGCACGCTGCCCGGCCCGCTTCGAGCCCTGCGACCAGGAGCCGCCCCTCTACGAGCCGGGCGCGCGGCAACAGGTCAAGTGCTGGCTCTATGCGGAAGAGCGCCAGCCCGTCCCCCTGTATGCCACGCCCACATGAACCAACCAGGCCCATCCCGACAGGGGACGCCCGCCGCTGTGTATCCGCCAGGAAACCCGGCTGAACAGCGCCCCTGGGGTAGACGAGTCAACAGATCGAGGAAATGACAGACGCCATGACCACCATGCCAGGGTCCACGCCAACGACCGCCATCCATCCCAATGAAGGGCCGCCGGCCGCGCGACAGCCGCTGCTCTCGGTGCAGGATGTACACACCTGGTTCGAGCTGCGGCGCTGGGGTTTTGGCCACGCGGGCTATGTGCGTGCGGTGGATGGCGTGAGCTTCGAGCTGGACGCGGGGGAGACCATCGCCATCGTGGGTGAGAGCGGCTGCGGCAAATCCAGCCTCATGAAAACCATCCTGGGGCTTCATCGCCCGACGAAGGGGGATATCTTCTTCGATGGCCGCAGCCTCAACAGCCTGGACCGGGCCGGCTGGCGCTGGTACCGATCCCAGGTGGGCTATGTCCAGCAGGACCCCTTTGGCGCGCTGCCGCCCTTCATGTCCGTGCGCCGTATCCTGGAGGAGCCCCTGATCGTCAATGGCATCACCGAACAGGCGGAGCGACGCCGGCGGGTGGCCGAGGTGATGGAGGAGGTACGCCTGTTGCCGGTGGGCGATTTTGTGAACAAATTTCCCCACCAGCTCAGCGGCGGGCAGCAACAGCGGGTGGTCATTGCCCGGGCCATGATCCTGCGGCCCCGGCTCATTGTGGCCGATGAGCCGGTCTCCATGTTGGATGCGTCGGTGCGGGTGGAGATCTTGCGGCTGATGGAGAGCCTGCAGGTGGCCCACAACATTGCGGTCATCTACATCACCCACGACCTCTCCACGGTCCGCTATTTCTCCCAGCGCATTTTCGTGATGTATGCAGGCCAGCTGGTGGAGCACGCGGCGGTGGATGACCTGCTGGCTGCGCCCCAACACCCATACACCCAGGCGTTGCTGGCGGCCATTCCGGACCCTGATCCTCACAACGCCACCGTGCTGCGGGAAGTGCCGCCAGGCGAGCCGCCCAGCCTGGTGCGACCGCCCCGGGGCTGCCGCTTTCACCCCCGCTGTCCCCACGTCATCGCCGGCCTGTGCGAGGTACAGGATCCCCCGTACTTTGAGCCGAGGCCCCAGCACTACACCAAGTGCTGGCTGTACGCATGATCGGAATGAAGATAAGGAGGGGCGCCATGGCACCCTTCAACCCAGTGCACTGGATGGTGACAGGCGGTGTCCTGTTGGTGGTAGGCGTGGTCCTTCCCCTGCTGATGGTGCTCCAGGTGCTGGAACCTACCTTCCTGCTGGCCTTCCTGAGTTTCGCCGCCTCCACCGGCGGCTTCCTGGCGGGGATTGCCGGCCTGGCCGCCCATGGCATGGGCCGCCGCGGCCCGCGCGATCCGTTCTGAGAGCCCCCTCACCTGGATGGCGCCATCGCCGCGGTTCCGCTTACAGGGAAGCGTGACGGACCGTCCTGGCCCAATCGGCCACGGCCCCGGGCGCCACCTTTCTCGCCAGGTGTAACAGGTAGCGTCCCCGATCGGCCAGCCGCTCCATGACCCGCACCTGGAAGGCAACGGCGGCTGGATGCAACAGATCCTCGTCCTGGCCCGCACCGTCCAGCAGGCCGGCCATTACCGGCCGGGCCAGGGAGCCCAAATCGGCCCGGCTTCCCATCTGATGCTCCACGGGTCGGGGCAAAGGCACCTGGAACAGGCTATGGGCCAGGAAGATCCCCAAACAGAGGCGGCGTTGGGTGCCCAATGCCCTGGCCCGGGCCATCAATTTGGACCAATCCAGATCCGGGCGGGCTTCAAGCAGGTGCGCCAGGTCACAGATCCAGGAAAGCCGCTGCCAGCGGTGTTTGGCCCCGTGGACGCAAAGGAACCAGAGCAGGTTTTCCAGGGAAAAGGTGAGAAGCACCTCATTCCCCAAGGACACAGCGTCCAGGTCTTCCCACAGGAACTGGGGGCTGGCCGGGAAGACATAGCGGGGCAGGGGCCGCCAATGCAGCTCCACCAGGACCTGGCGAGCCGGCTGCCAGAGCACCAGCTGATAGGCCCACGAGGAGCGGGAGACCAGATGGCAGACCCGCTTCATCTGAAGTGGCCGTTCCCCAGTGGCCACGGCGGCCGGCCGCAGAATCTGGTAGCCGGCCGCAAGGAGCACGTCCAGCGCCTGTAGCACATCCTGATCCCGCACCAGCAGATCCAGGTCCCCAAAGGGGCGCAGGGAAAGGTCGCCGTATAGACTTGTGGCCAGCACAGGCCCCTTGTAGGGGAGCACCTGAATGTTGCGTTGCTGGAACCGGGCCAGCAATTGCAGCAATTCCCGGGTCAGGTGGAGGCTGCTCTGGATGCTGACGTGCATCTGTTCGTCCAGCCAGCGGCGCACCGCCGCCGGCACGGCCTGGGGAGCTGCCGTTTGCAAGCCGCGAGAAAGCAACGGAACCACATGGTGGTGCTGGGCAAGATGGCAGAGAAGGGACCAATCGACGGCATCCTGCAGGCAGGCGCGAATACACGCTGCCTGCTGCTCGACCGGTCCTGGACGAGCACAGGACAGCAGGAGTCGCATCTCACCGTTCTGCTTGAAAGGCACCCCGGATGCCGACATATCCCTCCCTGTCTACCGAAGACAGCAATACGTAACGCCCCAGATCGGGCAGGTCGCCCACCAGCACACCGCTGTCATCCGCCACCCAGGCATGGGCTTCGAAGCGCCCATCCTCCCTCCGAGCCACGCCGATGTGGAACCGGGCGGCGTGTCCATAGAGCGAAAGCAGAAAATGGGCAGCCAGGGCCTGGGGCAGGCAGGTGCTGCCGGGCAAGTAGCGAGCAGCCAGGCGGATGGCTTCGGCGATGCGAGTTGGCGGTGGCGGCGGCTGGGGGAGAAAGCGGCCAAAGCGGCCAGCCAGAGCGGCCAATCCCCCCTGGACGCGATCCAGGGGGAGGCGGCGAAGGGCTACCCGCACACCGGCCAGCGCCAGCAGTGCCAGCACCAGAAGCAGCTGCTCCCTCCGGGGCAGTGTGAAAAAGCGACGAAGCCGGATCCCCGCCACCGCTGCCTCCTTCCTAAATCCCCGCAACCATGTCCAGGGCACCAGGACCGGCCGGCTTCAGGTCGGAGACGCCCTGCATCTGCTGCCGCCAGGAGCGGGCATAGCGGCCGCCCTGGGCCAGCAACTGGTCGTGGCTGCCCGATTCGACCACCTGGCCGGCTTCCATCACGTGGATCATGTCGGCGTACATGGCGGTGGTAAAGCGGTGGGTGATCATCAGAACCGTGCGGCCAGCCGCCAAGCGGCGAAAACGTTGCAGCCAGTCGTGCTCGGCCCAGGGATCCATGGCACTGGTGGGCTCGTCCAGGACGAGGATGGGGGCGAGGCGCCAGTAGGCCCGGGCCAGGGCCAGTCGCTGCCACTCACCGCCGCTGAGCTCGCACCCCTCCTTAAACCAGCGCCCCAGCAACGTTTCATAGCCATGGGGCAACCCGGCGATGAACGAGTCTGCGCCGGCGGCGCGGGCAGCCGCCTGGACGGCCGGGAAGCCATTCACAGCCAGCCGATCGCCCAGGACAATGTTCTCCCGGGCGGTATCCTGATATCGGATCGGCTCCTGAAAAAGAACGGTGATCTGGCGTCGCAGCTCCTGCAGGCGGAAGCAACGCAGATCCACATCGTCCAGCAGGATGCGGCCTGGATCGGGATCGTAGAAGCGGCAGAGCAGGCGGATGAGGGTGCTCTTGCCCGCACCGTTGGCCCCCACGATGGCGACAATCTGGCCGGCCGGTATTTCCAGGTGAAAGTTCTTCAGGGCAGCGCGCGCACTGCCCGGGTAGCGAAACGTCACGCCGTCGAAGCGAATCCCTTGGCGCAGGGGGGTCGGAACGGCGACCGGCTTCTCCGGGTCGGCCACAGCCGGTTTCAGTGCCAGGAAGGAGAACAGGTCACTCAAAAACAGGCTGTTGCTGTAAATGTCGCCCAGGCTCTCAAAGAGGGTTCCCATCAGGCGCTGGCCCTGTTGAAAGGCCTGGGCGAAGAGGGCCAGATCCCCCAGGCTGAAGAGGCCCTGCATCACTTTCCAGAGCATCCAGGCCAGGGCACCGCCCATGATCAGGAGGGAACCCGTTCCGGCCACCGCCTCGGCCTTGCCCTGATCCCAAGCCAGCCGGATCCGCTCGTTTCGCAGTTGCCGGCGGAGGGATTGAAACCGGGACTGGAAGTGGGGTCCCAGATCGAACATGCGCAGCTCGGCCGCCGGCTCTCGATCCGTCAGCAGCCAGTTGTAGTACCAGGTTCGTCGCTCGTTCTCGGTATTCTTCAGGCGCCAACAATGGAAGCGATAACGATGCTCCAACAGGACATAGAGGGCTGGCAGGCTGCTGGCCACCAGCGCCACGGGCAGGCCAACGCCGTAGGGGAGCAACACGGCAGCCATGGCCACCAGGGTCAGGCCATTTTGCAACACGGCCCCCAGGCTTTCCAGCAGGATGAGGGGCCGTTCCAGGGCATGATACTGGGCCCGGTAGAGGCGATCGTAATATTCGGCCCGCTCATAGAAGGAGAGATCCACCGCCATGGACTGGTCATGGATCAGCGCGCTGACGTGATCGGTGACCAGCTCGGCCTGGGCCGTTCGCACGAAGTCCGCCCCATAGGCCAGGAGTCGGGTCAACAGCAACACCCCAACCAGCCCCCCAGCCAGGGGAAGGACCGTTCCGTAGGCCATCCAGCCGGCCTGGTTCTCCAAAGCCAGCACCAGGTTGTCCACCAGAGCCCGGGTCAGATAGACCGTCGCTACCGGCAAGATCCCCTGGAGGATCAACAGCCCGATCCAGGCCAGGGTCCAGGGGCGGGCCGCAGTCCAAACCATGCCCAGGGTGCGGAGCAGATAGGGCCATTGGGCCAGCGCAAGGGCCAGCCTGGCACGCGCCAGGGCCAGATGATCTCTCATGGTGGGCTTGGCCGGTCCTGAAGTCGGCGGGAAGGGGTCGGCACGGGAAACCGATGGATGCTGCCGGTCTCCATATGCTGCTCAATGGCACGTTGAACCACAGGGAGAAGGGTATGTTCCCGGGGATAGGCCAGGAAGAAGAAGGGGATCCGATTGACCAGCCTGGCGTATCGGTGGAATGCAGCGGCCAGCCAGTCCCGGTCCGTCACATCCAATTGAAAGGCGTGGCGAATAACCTCCAGCATGGCCTCGTTGGCCGCCATGGGGCGGATGGTGACCTCCTGGCCGGCCGTGGAATCTCCTGGGGGGAGCAGGACGTAGACACGACTTAGCGGGGTCGCGGGCAGGGGGCCGGCGCGCTCCAGGAGTACCCGTTTTTTCTCAGTGTAGTGGGCCAGGGGCATGGGCGTCGCGCGCCCGTCCATCAGCGCGTCAATGCTCTCCGGCCAGAGGCGCACGCCGGGGTAGCTGAAGTGCACCTGAAACTGCCCCTCTGCCTCTTTCAGAAGCAGGCAGTCATCCGTCAGCACTGGATGGCCGGCCAACCCCAAACGGGTCACCAGGGTAGACTTCCCCATGCCTGTCCTGCCCACGAAGGCAACAGCCCGGCCGGAGATGGCACAGGCGGCCCCATGAAGCACCAGCTGCCCCTGATGGGCCAGCACCAGGGGAATCACCTGGTTCAACAGGAGATGACGTAACGTCTCCGGCGGGCAGTCTGAGTCGGGATAACAGCGGATGACCCGCGCGTCGGCGGACAGGGTGAACCGCGCCAGATCCGAGAAGTGAAGCAGATACCCATCTGCCAGTCTCCCGAAGGCCAGCCAGACGCTGCCATCCGGGTCATACCACTCGTTCAGACGCTGGGCTGGACTGGCCAAATCCGGCGGGTTGTTGCCCAGCTCCACGCGGAAGAGGGGCGAAGTGTCATCCCCGGGGATGAGTTCTCGCAGGGGAAAGGTGCAATAAAAAGTGTAACCACAAATTTGATAGGCAAACATGGGGGACGATCTCACAAGCCTGGCGATGGGCCGGGGATGCTCCTTCGGGAGCTATCCCCGGCCCATTTGTCGACCACACTGTGCCCGGACACCGGCAGGCACCGGCATCTACGCACACGACACGGCTTTCCCTGTATAGACGGCTATTACTTCTTTTTCTTCTTGCGGCCCCGGGCGGTGCTGGCCTGGGTTACCTCCCGTACTGCCCCGTATTCCTTGAGCAGCGGTGCCGCATAGGGCTTCTTAGATGGCTCCATCGTTTCTCACTCCTTTCTGGGGGGACACCCAATGGGGATCAGGAACTACCACAGCGAGATACTACAACCAATGCTCTACAACAAACCCTTGAATACAGGGAAAGGCCGTGTCAAAACCATGTCACAACGGAGGCTGGGCCAGGACCTGGATCAGATCTTTTTGGGCCAACTGCCTCAAAAAAGAGAGGAGATCCTGCTCGCATTGCTCTGGCGCCACGTCATACTCGGCACAGAGGCGATCCCGGATCTCGGCTACAGTCCGGGGCTCCTGGAGGAGATTCCAGATGGTTACGCCAACGCCGCCCAGGCCGTAGTAGGAACCTGTCTGGAAACCCAAAACGACCACTTCATCGCCGAATTGGGCTGCAATCTGATCCTTGGTGGCCACGACCCAGGAGGCCAATGAGAGCGAATCCGTAGAGTCGGTTAAATGCATCGGTTACTCCGGTCATTGTTCAGTCGAAGGCTGGACACCCAATCGGGAAATAGCAAAATAGCGCAAAGTCTATTGGTATACCGATGACGAGGTCAAAGTAGACTTACCGCTGCATAGGGCTACGGCGTTAAGGTGGCCCTTACCCATTTGAATTGTTACGGAATCAGCAGAAAGTCGGGTGGCAAGTTTGCTACAGCCGACAGGATCTACCTGGGTAATGAGGTCTGTTGCACATGCAGAGGAGGCGGCGATGGGTGCTTCTGACCATGCTCCTATTATAAGCTGATGGGGCCATCCTATTCCTTACAATTTTCTGTCTTTTTCACAGACAGGCCCGGCAGCCTGGCAGTTAATCCTTGTCCTGCCCCCCCCTGCTGAAAGCGCCCCACCCACAGCACAAAACGGCGGACTTCCCCGTTGGGGGAGAGATCCACCCGCTCGTCTGTGCGCCACGCCTGGGCACGCTGCACCAGCGCCCGCCAGTGCCGGGGCAGGTGTTGCAAGGCCCACTGCACAGCCTGGGGCTTGCTGGCCAGGCCCCCTGTTTCCAATGCATACAGGATGCGACACATGGTTTCAACCACGTAGGCCTTGTGCTTCAGGGGGAGGAACCAGTCCGGATCCCCTTCATCCTCGGCCCACGTCACCCAATCCCCCAGCCGCTCGGCCACTGCCTGCCGCAACGTCTGGGGCGCAATCGGATCGATGAGAGTGCGGGGATCCGGCCCCCACAGGATGCGGCCATGCTCCCGCACGGTCCACCGCTCCAGGATCCAGTTGGAACGATGCTCCTGCCACATCAGCCGCTCCCCCTCGCCCTGCCCCAGGGTGGGATGGCATAGGCTCGGCCGAAATACCCGCACGGCCTCCTGATCCACATACGCGATTTCCAGCCGCCGGGCAAAGGGGTTGGGTAATTCGGCCAGCCCTTCGTGCAGGCGGACCAGCCGTTGAAACGCTGGTTCATCCACCGGCGCCCCGGTCACCGCCAGCACGTCCACATCGCTGGTGGCCTCATCAAAATCCCCATAGGCCAGGGAGCCCCGCAGGTAGACACCCACCAGGTTGTCGGACAGCGCGTCCTGGATGCCCACCAGCAGCGCGCGCAACAGGTCATGGACCGACGGCGGCACCTTCACTTCGATATCCATGGCCCCTCCCCGCTGTTGTTCACCACCAGATCGAAGGAATCCCGGGGCCGCACCTGGGTGAAATAGTAATGTTCCAGGGCATCCCAACGGGCATGCCACTGGCGCAGAAACCCGGCCTCCTCCCGGCGGGCCAGGCGGGCATGCCGCTCCGCCACCGGCACATCCACCAGGATGGCCAGAGCCACCAGGTCGGCCAGGGCCGGGCCGGCCGAGTACGCCCCCTCGACCACGATGATCTCCGCCGGCGGGCAGCGCCGGGGCGTCTGCGCCAGGCCGTAGGTGCCGTCGGGGCGCAGGCCCCCGGCGAAGTCAAAGGGGTGCCACACGGCTTCCTGGCCGGCCAGCAGGGGCACCAGCACCTGCCGGCGGAGCCGTTCCCAATGGAAGACCCGTTCCAGCTTCTCTGCCACGGTAAAGGTGTCCCAACAGGCATCCGGGATATGGCCGGAGAAAAAGTCATCCAGGGGGATCAGGGCCAGGTCCAGTTCCCGCCGGAGTCGGCCGGCCAGGGTAGACTTGCCCGCGCCGCTGCCGCCGTCCAGGGCGACCACCAGGGGCCGGCTGTCTCGGTGGGAGACCGCCAGGCGCGCCTGGCGGATGGCCGCCACCAACGCATCCCATTGTGTGATGAATCTAGTGAACTCCATAAAACCCCTTCAGCATTTTCGGCAAAAATTCGACAGCAATTTGGCTGGCGAGTTAATAATCTGCCGGCCTATCCTGGAATGGGCCAGCACCGATTCCAAAGATGTGGTTTCGTTATCTGAATGCTTTGACCCAATGTGGAAATCGAACCGTTCAAATTCAAAATCGAGAGGGGGAACCATGAAGACGAAGGCCAAACAGATCCATATCCTTCTCATTCTTGTCGCCCTGTTAGTCGGCGATCTGGCTCAACAACCGGCTCAGGCGGCAACTGGCACGTCAATCGCAGTCAACACATTCCGGGATGAAATTAACGACAATGCGCAATGCTCCTTACGAGAAGCCATCTTGGCGGCCAACACGAACACGCCCATTGGTGGTTGCCCGGCCGGCCATCCCACCCTGGCGGACACCATTGAACTCTCGCCAGGGACCTACACCCTGACCATTTCAGGAGCTGACGAAGATGATGCCCACACAGGTGATTTAGATATTCGCGGCACTCTCAATCTGGTTGTCCAGGATGCAGGCCAGGCGACCATCCAGGGAGCAGAAGGTTGGAATGATCGTATCTTTCACATCCTTTCTGGCAGAGTCACCCTCTCCCACGTAATCATCCAGCATGGCCATAGGGAAGACTTCAACTCCAGTGACCCCAGTGCCGATGATGGCGGTGGCATTCTCAACGAAGGCGTCCTGACCCTGAATGATGCCATAGTCGTCAACAATGCAGCCAGAAATGGTGGAGGCCTCTACAACCATGGCCGGTTGGTCCTGAATCGAAGTATCATCAAAGACAACCAAACAACGAGCAACACCGGTGGCACCGGCGGAGGGGGCATTTTCAACGAAGGAACCCTGGTCCTCAACGATAGCCAAGTCTCCACAAATTCAGCAAGAACGAGCGGTGGCGGAATCTACAACCTTTCAGGGACAGTGACCCTCAATGCCAGCGCCGTTATCAGTAACACTGCTATCACCTTTAGTGGAGGGGGTCTGGTGAATGAGGTAGGGGCTGGAGCGATGGTGTTAAACCACAGCCTTGTAAGCGGCAACAGCTCTAGATTCGACGGCGCCGGCATCTTCAATCGCGCAACGCTAAAATTGAGCCATAGCACCGTCACAGAAAACCAGACCCAGCTGATCGGTGTTGACAGTGGAGGTGGGGGCATCTTTAATAGCGGCACGTGCACCCTTGACACCAGCACCCTCAGCCAGAACCATGCGGTGTTCGGCGGCGGACTCTATAACGTAATCTGGTACGTAGACTCTCATCATGGCCTCCTATGCCAGAACCATGCGGTGTTCGGCGGCGGACTCTATAACTCTGGCCAGTGCACTATTCTGGAGAGTGCCATACGAGACAACGAAGCAGTCTTTGGTGGCGGTGGTATTGAGAACTACATTGAGAAGTCTCTGACTGTAGAGAGAAGCACCATCAGCAACAATACAGCCGGCGGTAACGGTGGTGGCATAGACAATTTCTTTGGCCACAGCAGTTTGTTCAACAGCACAGTAAGCGGCAACCGGGCAGGCTTAAACGGCGGTGGTATTCACAACAATGGAGTCGTGCTGGCCAATCAACAATTAGTGACCAGTACAACCACCCTGAGCTTTGTAACCATTACCGACAACACCGCTGATGCAGACGAGGATGAGCACGGCGACGGGGGCGGAATCTTCAACGTCGCCCACAGTCTCGGTAATCAGGGAGTGGTTAGATTGCACCAGGCGATTCTGGCGGGTAATCATGACCGCAGCGCTGCTGACAAACACCCGGACTGCTCCGGCCCCATCGATTCGCTGGGGTTCAACCTGGTTGGAAACGACACCGGCTGCAGCGGGTTCAGCGGCCTTTTCACCATGCCTGGGGATATTGTGGGCACCGGCAGCAGCCCTATCGATCCTAAATTGGGGCCTCTCCAGGATAATGGTGGCCCGACCCTCACCCACGCCTTGCTGGCTGGTAGCCCTGCTATCGAAAACGGCAATAACACCACCTGCCCCGCCAGTGATCAACGGGGTTTCCCACGGCCGACCAATGCTTTCGAAGACAGTCTGGCCCGGGCCCGATGCGATATCGGCAGCTTTGAAATCAGCAGACGGGTAAGCCTGGGTGGCGTCGGCACCAGTGAACTAACGCCCATCGCCGGCACTACACTGCCAGATGTACGCTTGACCTTCACCTTGACCTGGACCCATCCGGTACAATGGCGGAAACTGGATGTTTTGGATCTGCAGGTGGGCGAGGGCCTGGAAACGGTCCTCTGGGTCCGGTTTACGGAAAGCCAGGACGATAGCGGCAATGATGCCAGCACGTTCAGCCTGATTGACGGGCATGGCAACGTTATCGGGAGCGGAAGCGCTGGCGAAGACACGGTACTGGAAACAGAAACAGCCCGGTTACACCTGGAGGAAAGCTTCTTCCAGGCTGCCGGAGTTCAAGATCCGACCGTCATCGTCCATTTCACAGTCAGCTTCAAACAGTTGGCGGCCGGCCATCACTATCCAGTTTTCCTGTCTGCAACAGACGATGACGGCAATAGCCAGGAAGCTGAAATGGCGGGCATGTGGGGCGTAGGGTCATTTGTCTACCTGCCCTGGACCAGCCAACCTTAAAAGTTCGCCACTCGAATCAAGATCTACACAGCAGCCCCCTCGGGGCGCACACCGAAGGGGGCATTCCAGGGCGCATTCGACATCCATGGAATGCCCCCTTTTCCCCCGCCCCATTTCATCTAACCAGAGACTCCTCTTGTCTCTTCTCTAAAAGTTCTATGTGCCTCTGCGTCTCCGCTAGCTAGGTTTTAAAACAGGATTGACACCGCACCCATTTTTGGCCATACTGGTACAGTCTGGCGTCAATACCACAGCAGAAATTCGGCGGCACTACCTCTGGCGGATACCATCGGCGAATTTCTGCCGGGATTTACCACCTTCCCACCAGGAGAGAAAACCCATGCAACCGCCCCATCCCAACCCGCCCCCCGAAGCCGAGGAAGCCGACCTCCGCCAACAGCTCCACCTCCTGGAGGCCCACGTCGCCCGCAACGACGCCGAAATCGACACGCTCCAAATCCAGGCTGCCCGCGCGGCACGCCCCTGGTACCGGGACGCCTCCATCCTCATCGCGCTGATGGCCCTCCTCTTTTCCTTCGGGACCACGGGCGTCTCCTACTACATGACCGCCCAGCAGGCGATTCAAAACAACCGGGCCGAACTGCGCACCTTTCTCCAACGCCTGAGCGCCCTGCCCCGGGAAAACGCGGAGCTGGCCGCTTACCCCGACCGCCTGATCGCCGCCCAGCTCTCCAGCATGATCAACGCCGAGGCCACCCTGTTGGCCAGCCAGGCGGTCGAAGTGATGAACCGCCTGCCGGCCAGCTACGTTTCGGCCAACGAATACAACCTGGTGGCCGGCATCCTCTTCAGTACCGGCGAATTCGAGCTGGCCGGCCAGCTGCTGGAACGGGCCCTGACCATCACCAAAAGCCCCAACGAAGAACGGGCCACCCTCCGGGCCTACGGCAACCTGCTCTTTGCCTCCGGCAACGCGGAAAAGGGCCGAGAGATGTACCGCAAAGCGCTGGAAGTCTCCCGCCTCTATCCCTCCCAGGTGCGCTACTACACCGACTGGAGCGATGCCTACACAGAGATGTTATGGGCAGGGGCCGAGTTGAGCCAGAAGCACTGCGGAGAAGCCCGGGAACACATACAGCAGGCCTTTCAACTGGCCCAACAACTGACCCCGGGCGCCGGCCGGGATGAGCTGATGGGCCAGCTGCAGCAGGCCAACCTGCTGGTGGAAGCCTGTACCCCCTGAAGGTCAGGCCCCGCCCTGCTTCGCCGTGGGACAGGATGTCCCCCGGGTGACCCGGGCCGTGTACCAGGCCGTGGCCGCAGCCAGGAGATACGCCACCAGAGCGGCCCACAACACCCCCGTGAAACCGGTGCGCAAAGCCAGGGCCACCCCGCCCACCGACGCCACCACGGTCAGGACGCCGTTTACCGCCCAGGCCAGGGCCACCTGGGAGCGTCCCAGCCGCCCTGCCACCCGCAGGCCCAGGGGAAAGGGCATGCCCATCAACAGGGCCAGGGGCAGCAGGGCCATCACCACCACCCCCAGGCGCACGCCCAAATCGGCCTGGAAGAAGGTCCGGCTGAGCCACGGCCAGCCCAGCAGCCAGGCCAGCCCGGCCACGGCCACCCCCAACACCGGCAGCACCGGCAGGGAGTCCCCGCGCCACCAACGCCCAGCCAACCCACTGCCCAGCCCGCCGCCCATCAGCAGGACGCCCAGCACCGCGGTCACCGCCAGGGTCGGGTGGCCCAGGAAGAGGCGGGTCTGCTGGATCAGGGCCACCTCCAGGGCCATGAAGCCCAGCCCCACCGCCGCGAAGTAGCCCGGCAGCCAGCGGGCCGCCCGGGGCCGGACCCGCCGCTGGATCACCCCCACGCCCACAGCCCCCACGGCCAACACGAATCCCAAAATCCAGAGCAGGGGCCGCAGACCACGGGGCACCCCCCGCTCGAACTGGTAGAAAAACGGCCGGTCATCCGTGGTGGGCGATATGTCGCTCTCGGCCGCGGCCACCAACTGATCGAAGGTGACGACGCCGGCCTCCACCTGGAGCAGGGGCGCCTCGGCATAGATCTGGGGCAGATAGAGGGGCAAGAACCCCACCTGGCGGGCCACCGCCGTCAGGGCGCTCAGTTGCTGGCGGGTGAAGGGCGACCGGCGCACCAACAGCAGGGGAATGGGCGGTTCCCCATCCGGGTCCAGGAAGACGGCGATGTGTCCCAGGGCCTGCCGCTCGGTGAGCCCTTCTTGCTCCAGGGCCGCCACCGCGGTGATCAGGGCGCGGCTCAGGGTGAGCTCGTCGTAGAGCTTGATGGCCAGCTGGCCGTCGGGCTCCAGATGCGCCAGGTAGTCGGTAAACGCCTCCAGGGTGTAGGTGCTGTTCTCCACCAGGGCGTAGCCGGTCCGCTCCGCAGCCAGGGTCACCACCTGGGAGAGGAAGATCAGGTCGTAACGGGTCGCCTCCCGCCGGAGGACGCTCCGGCCCTCATCCACCAGCACCCGCACCGACGGCCGGCGATAGAGGTCGCCATTGTAGGCGGCAAAGCGGTTGACCAGCGTCACACTGGCCGGGTTTACCTCCACGGCCACCATCTCCCGGGCCTGGCTCTGGAGGCCAAACCAGATGTCCAGGCCGCCGCCCGGCCCGATGATGAAGACCCGCTCGGGTTGTTCCGTCGCGAAGGGAAAGAGCCCAATGTCGGACCAGAGGTAGTCGTTGTCCTTGGCCGGCGGCATCACCGACGGCGCGGCGCCGTCCAGGTACAGCCGATACGGGCCGCCGTCGCCAGGCGCCACCAGATCGGTCCGGGCGAAGGCATCCCAAACGGTGGCCACTATGCGGCCGCCGCCGGCCAGTCCCTCCACGATGGGCTTCCCCGACCCCAGGGAGGCCATGTCCGGGCGCAGCCAGCCCATGGCCAGGTTGCTCCCCACCAGCAGCAGGGCTGTGGCCAGGCCTGCTGTGGCCAGCCGCACCCCGTGCCCCCCTGGGAGCCCGCCGGCCATCCACCAGGCCGCCGCGGTCAACACGCCTGCAGCCAGCAGCGCGCCGTTCAAGGCCCCCAGGGCATTCAGGGTGGGGACCAGAAGCAGGGCGCCCAGGCCGGCGCCTGCCAGATCGGCCAGGTAGAGGCGCGGGCTGGCCTCGGACGCGGCGGCGAAGAGGCTGGCCAGGGCCAGGCCCATCCAGATGTAGGGCAGGGCCACCAGCCCGACCAGCACAAAACCCAGAGACAGGCCCGCGGTCCACACGGAAAGGGCAACGACGCCCAGCGCGGAAAGGCCGGCCAGGGCCATGTAGCGGGGTACGTGGCGAAGCCGTCCCCAGGCAGGGCGCCACGCCACCCCGGCCGCCCCCAGGCCAATGCCCAGGACCGCCAGGGAGAGCACCCCGAAGACATAGGGCGGATAGTAGAGGGTGGAGAGCAGGCGGGTCAGGGCCAGCTCCAGGAGGATGCCACCGGAGGAAAACAGGCCCAGGGCCACCAGCACACCCGGCGAGGCCGCAACCCGGGGCCGTGTCCGCAGGCCGTCCACGCTGCGCGGCGGCAGAGCATCCGACGCTGCGGCCATCTGTCCGTCGTCCATGGCCGGCACGCTCACAGATTCTTGAGACGGGGATCCAGGACGTCCCGCAGGCCGTCCCCCAGGAAGTTGAAGCCCATGACGCTGAGCATGATGGCCAGGCCGGGGAAGATGCCCATCCAGGGGGATTGCTGGAAGTAGGCCCGGCCCTCGGACAGCATCCGGCCCCAGCTGGGATCGGGCGGCTGGGTGCCCAGGCCGAAGAAGCTCAGCGCCGCCTCGGCCAGGATGGCAAAGCTGAGGCTCAGGCTGGTCTCCACAATGAGGGGAGCCAGCGCGTTGGGCAGAATGTGGCGAAAGAGGATGCGGGCGTCCCGCGCGCCGATGGCCCGGGCGGCTTCCACAAACTCCTCGTTGCGCACGGCCAGCACCGTCCCCCGGGCAATGCGGGCGAAGATGGGGATATAGACCACGCCGATGGCCACCATGGCGTTCAGGATGCCTTTCCCCAACGCAGCCAGGATGGCGATGGCCAGCAGGATGGCCGGAAAGGCAAAGAGGATGTCCATGGCCCGCATGATGACCTCATCCACCACCCGGCCCGCATACCCCGCCACCAGCCCCAGGAGGGTCCCCACCGTGGCGGCGATCCCCACCGCGATCATCCCCACCTGCAAGGAAACCCGGGCCCCCACCATGATGCGGCTGAGGATATCCCGGCCGAAGTCATCCGCACCCAGGGGGTGGCGCAGGGTGGGAGGTGAAAACCGGACCGAAAAGTCCATCTGGTTGGGATCGTAGGGGGCCAGATAGGGCCCAAAGAGCGCGGTCAACACCAACAGGGCCACCAGGGTTGCGCCCACCATGCCCGTGCGATGGCGCCGCAGCCGGTGGATGGTATCCTGCCAGAAGCCACGGGGGGCCGTCCGCCGGGTCGCTCCTTCCTGGCCCAGGGCCGGGGCCACTACCGCCGGTTCCGCCATCCCATCTCCTTCCTGCTGTAAAATCAAAGACTTTGCCGCTGTCGTTCTTCCCGTTCAAGGTTCCAGGGCATCCAGCAGCCGCTGACCCAGGCCCGGGTAGCCGCAGTGGTCCACCTGGGCCTCCCGGCGCAGGTACTCCCGCCACATGGGATCCTGCCGGATGAGCTCCCCCAGCAGGGTCAGCGCCTCCTGCTCCCGGCCCAACCGACCGGCCAGGTGCATGGCCCGCAAGAATTGGAGATAGCCTTCCCCAGGGGCCAGGGTCGCGATCTCCTCCAGCCATGCTTCCACCTGGGCCTTCTCCCCGGGCGCACCTGGCTCCTGGGTGGAACGGGCCACGGCCCGCTCCGCGCTGTAGGCCCGGTGAAGCCGGAGGAGACGATGCAACTCCTGCACCGGCCGGGGGTGGTGGTCCACCCGCAGATCCACCAGAGGGAAGGGATTGGGCGCAGCGTCCACCACCAACAGGGCGGCCGTTTGCTGGCCCCGGATGTCCCCGCCCTCGGCCTGGGCTGCGTCCAGCGCAGCCAACAGGCGCTCGGCCAGGTCGCCCCGAGCTTCCTGGTAGGCGACGGCCATGGCCTCCCAGACGGTATCCCGGGCCATCATGTTGGCCTGGGTACAGAAGCCTGGGCCCACGTGACTGCCGGCCTCGGGCATGCACCGGCGTCCGGTGTGGGTGGCCACCCGGCCTGCCCGGTCCACCAGGGAGACCTGGCGGAATTCCCGCTGGGGGTCGGCCGCCAGCAGGGCTGCCAGGGCCTGGGGCGCGGTCATGCCCCCCCGCAGCAGGGCCAACCCCAGGGTACCATAGCGGCGTTCGGCCAGGGCCTGGGTGGCCACCGCGCCCACCCCCCCTTCTGCCCAGGGGACCCAGGTGCCCACGGCCAGGTTGCAGGTCTGGACGGCCACCCCCATCTGGCCGGTGTCCAAATCGCGGGCAACGATGGAGTAGGTCATGGCAGGCTCCCCATTCCCCTATGCGTATTCGATGCGGGGATCCAGGAAGAAATAGATGAGATCCACCGCCAGGTTGACCAGCGCCAGGACCACAGCCATGGTGAGCACCGTGCCCTGGAGCAGGGGATAGTCCCGATCCAGGACTGCGTCCAGGGCTAACCGGCCCAGGCCCGGCCAGGCGAAGACTACCTCCACCACGACCACGGCGCTGAAGAGGGCCGTGAGCTGGAGGCCCAGGATGGTGACGATGGTGATCAGGGCATTGCGCAGGCCATGGCGCAGGATGACCACCCGCTCCCCTAGCCCTTTGGCCCGGGCCGTGCGGATGTAATCCTCGTTGAGGACTTCCAGCATGGCGCTGCGCACAAATCGGGTCTGGATGGAGCCGCTGATCACCCCGGCCGTCAGGGCCGGCAGCACCAGGTGGGCCAGCCAGTCGCCGAAGTCCACCGAGATGGGCGTGTAGCCGCTGGGCGGCAGCCAGCCCAGGGTGAGGGAGAAGAGGATCACCAGCAGAATGCCCAGCCAGAAGTCAGGGATGGAGACCCCCACCTGACTGAACAGGGAGGTGATCACGTCCAGCCGGCTGCCGGGCCGCAGGGCGGAGACGATGCCCGCGGGCAGGCCGATGAGCATGCCGATGAACAGAGCCGCGGCGGCCAGCTGCAGGGTCGCCGGCAGCCGCTGGAGGATCTGGGGCAGCACGGCCTGGCCGGTGATCAGGCTGCGCCCCAGATCCCCCTGCAGGGCGTGCCACAGCCAGCTCCCGTACTGCACCAGGAACGGCCGGTTCAGCCCCAGGCGCTCCCGGAGGGCAGCCACGTTCTCCTCATTGGCCTGCACCCCCAGGATCACCCGGGCGGGATCGCCCGGCACCAGGTGGATGATGAGAAAAACCGCAAAGGTGACTCCCAACAGCACCACCACCGTCAGCAACAGGCGTTGAATCAGATATCGGGTATTCATCTCCCCACGCCCCGCAGATGCCCTACCACTTCAACCACCAATCTTCAATCTTCAACCTTCAACCTTCCCCCACCTCCTACTGGTCCAACCACACCGTCCAGAAGTTGTTGGCCTGGTCCGGCCGCACGGTGAAGCCCTTCACGTAGGGACGATAGGCCCGGATCTCCTGCTTGTTGTACATGTAGACGTAGGGCGCATCATCCACCAGGATCTTGTTGGCCTGCTCGTAGATCTTGTAGCGCTCTTCAAAATCGCTGATGGAGCGTCCCTCCTCCACCAGCCGGTCGAACTCGGGGTTGCTGTAGCCGGTGAAGTTGAAGATCAGGCCGGTGTGGTGCTGGAGGTAGTAGTACTGGTCGGCGTCGATGAGGCCATTCCAGTTGCAGATGTAGGCGTCGTACTGGAAGTTGCCTTCCTTCTCCAGCCATTCACTCCACTCCAGGGCGTTGATAGTGGCGGTGATGCCCGCCTCAGCCAGCTGCTGCTGCAGGACCTGGGCGGCGCGGACCGTCTCCTGGTACTGGGTGGTGGGCATCAGCTCCAGCTCGATGCCGTCCGGGTAGCCGGCCTCGGCCAGGAGCTGGCGGGCCTTCTCCACGTCCCGGTCATAGGGCGCGTAGTCAAAGTACCAGGGGCTGCCCGGGCCGGTGGGGCCCTGGATGGGAACACACAGGCCGAAGAAGCCGGCCTCGCAGAGCTGCTGGCGGTCGATGGCGTAGGCGATGGCCTGGCGCACCCGCACATCGTCGAAGGGCGCGCGGGTCAGGTTGATGCCGATGTAGTCGTAGGAGAGCTGGGGCGCCCGGGCCACCACGATCTCCGGATCCTGCTCCAACAGGGCCACGTTTTGGGGCGCGACACTCAGCACCCAGTCCACCTCGCCGCCCCGCAGGGCCGTCTCCCGCACGGTGTCATCCGGGATGGGCTGGATGATGATCTCATCCAGGCAGGGGTAGCCCTCCTGCCAGTAGTGCTCGTTGCGCTGGAGGACCAGCCGGGTGGTGCCTTCCAGTTCGGTGATCTTGAAGGGGCCGGTGCCGATGGGAATGGTGACGTTGCCGTCTTCGTCCACGCTCTCCGGCGCCATGATGCCGGACGACTTGTCAAAGCCGATGGACTGGGGGAAGATGCCGAAGGGCTCGGGATGGGTGACGGAGACGGTGTAGTCGTCCACCACTTCGATGACCGTATCAGGCGGGCCCACCCGGGCCGCGTTGCCCGAACCGGTGGCCGGGTCGATGAGGCGCTCCCAACTCCACTTGACATCCTCGGCGGTCATCTCCCGCCCGTTGCTGAACTTCACCCCCTGGCGCAGGTGCAGGGTCCAGGTCCTGCCGTCCTCGGAGCGCTCCCAGGATTCGGCGAGCCAGGGGATGAGCTGGAGGTCGTTGTCGTAGAAAGTCAGCCCTTCCAGGACGTTGTTGAGGATCTGGTAGCTGGAATAAGAGCTGGTGGTGTGGGGATCCAGGCCGGCCCACTCGTTCTGGAAGGCTGCCCGCAGGGTGCCACCTGTTTTGGGGCACTCGCCGCCCATGATGGGCATGGCCTCCTCTGGGGCAGCGGCGGCTTCCGTCGCCGCGGGGGGTTCTGTGGCGGCCGCCTCCTCGGCGGTCGGTGCAGCCGCCGGGCCGGCACAGGCGGCCAGCAGAAGCAACAAAATCAGCCAGGTCAAGGTTCGTTTGTGGGTCTTCATCATGGGCTATTTTCCTCTCTGGTGAAGCATTCCGCCGATTTCGAAACTCGTGTCCTCAGCACACGAAACGACCGGACGGCCGCGGCGCACTGAATGAACTCCATGGTTGCGTCGCCTGCTTCGTCGATACAGCCTCCTTTCTGTTTCCCGGTTCTGTTTCCCGGTCTTTCTGTTTCCCTGTGTACGGGGGGAATGGGCCGGGGAAAGGGCCAGCCAGTTACGCCGGCTGCCTGGGAGCATGGAGCCTCAGGCAGCCGGGAAAGTCCATTCGCGCGGCCCGTGAGGGGGAACCACTGGGGCTATTATGGTCAGAGCCCCTGGGGTTTGTCAAGCCACCCCAATCGGCCCCGGCCTTCAGTCACGGGAAGACCTCGCGTAACCAGCTGATCACCGTCAGGTCACCGGGCGTGGTGCGTCTGGCAACGCTTGGGTAAAAGTCAAACACGCCGCAGACGGGCGAATTGCCGCCGCCGTCGCACTCCGACGCCACGTGGACGGCATCCACCACAGGAACGAGTTTACCGAGGCTGTTGTCGAAGAAGTATTGATAGATGGGGCTGCCGCTGTGGCCACCGCTGGTGTCGCAGGCATGGTTGAAAATGCGATTCCAACCGTCCGGCCCCTGGAAACGGAACGTACCCGGGTAGCAGTTGGCGGTGTCGCCGTAAAGGCGCCGGGGCTGGCAGTTCACCGGCACATCGGGCCGCATGCCGCCGCAGGCAGGGTAGCCGCGATTGTACTGGTTGTTCGCCTTCAATATTATGGCAGGAAGCGCCACATAGCCCATCCAGCCTGTCTGGTCACCTAACCGGTCGGGAATCACGATCAAACCCCAGTCCCATTGCCGGGCATTGGTAGTGGCAGGATTGCGCCACTGGGGATGGGTGAAATACCACGCGGTCTGCCCCGGCGCCGGGTTAGGCGAGATGGTCGAAGAACCGTAGGGGAGATTGTTGCCATCGCGACCGGGGCTCACGGTAAAGGTGAACCAGTTGTTCGTTCCCCGCCGGTTGATACAGTGGGCCGCCGTAATCAGGTGACGAGGACCGATCAGGGTCCCGGTGCAGTTGTTGCTGAAGTGGGAAATCGTGCGCCAGGGCCAGGCAGTCGTAGGCGTGCGGATGACGCGCGTGTCGATGCCGTTGCTGCGCGCAGCCGCCTGCACAGACCCGCTCTCTGCGCCGGAAGCCTGGCTTGCCATGGTCTGAATGAGGGGCAGGAAGATCCGGCGCAGATCTTCACGGGCCGATGGATCGTCGAGCCCCTCGGTGGCACTGGTCAGCCCGGCCTCGATGCGACAGCGGTGGATCTCTTCCAGCATGGTTCGATGCATGCTGATGGCGAACTCATGGCGGGTCGCCGTGTTGAAGACGTGCAGCACGGCGTCCTGCACAGGGACGGTGTCCGCAGGCCGCTCGACCGGGTCGGTTTCGCCGGGGTCATCGGGAACGGGGTCGATGGGCTCGTCCGCCGGATCCTCGATCAGCGCACCGGTTGCAACATATTGTACGGAGAGAAAGCGGTTGATGAACACCGGCGCCGACGGTGGCGGATCGGAGGAAATGACCTCGCGCAATGTCTCCAGATCGTAGGGATCGTTCGGGAGGCAGGGGTCGGATGTGTCCAGAAGCCCGGAGGTATCGTCATGGGACAGCGGTGCCCCAGTCGCCAAGGCGCTGGCCACCGGCCTGAGTATCGTGAACAGAAGGACGCCAACCATGACGAGCAACCAGAGGCGCCGCAGCCGAGACGCCCCTGCACCAACAGAAACCACGCCAACGTTGACCAAAGTGGGTGCCTGCATCTTGATGCTCCTTTCTGGTGCTGAAATCCTGCACTATCTCTGTAGATTGGATTCGATCCACAGATTCCGCAGATGAACACAGTCTTGGACTTGGGCCGATGATTGAAATCATCGGCTGGCACACCACAAGTGCGTTGAAACGCACTCCACGGGGCGGTTGGCACCTGGCTTCAATCCGTTTGGGACGGATTTCCTGCCCCGGCAAGCCATTTCCATGCTTCGTCATCGGGTGGATGGATCACGGTTGAATGTGGTCCTACCCATCTGTGTCATTGAAGTAGGGGGGAGCCGAGACAACCATCCAGAATAGAGAGCGTTGGAATCCCGTGTTGAGAGAGGCTTTCAGGATACTGTCAGGATACTCCTGAAAGGGTGTTGGATCAAATAGCCGTGCGCACACCCCGGATGTATCGTAGAACACAGATGAACCTTTTTCATCAGCCCTGGTTTGACAGGAAAGGGAAAACTCGATAGAGTGGCTACCAATTGAATACCGTACCTTCGGGGCAGGGTGAGGAAGCCCGCAGGCTTCCAATTCCCGACCGGCAGTGATCCAGCCCTGGCTGGCTAGCCTGCGAGCGGAGGCAGTCCATCTGCCGATGCAGGAGTGCGGTGCGATTCCGCCGCCGACGGTATAGTCCGGATGGGAGAAGGTGCAACGGTGGGTGCAGCCCGGTGGATGCGCCGCGCCGTTCATGCGGCTGGTCCGTTTCGCGCCGGCCGGACGATGGGTCCGGCGGGCGGTTTGGGTATGCCCAAAAGCAGCAGACGGTTCGCCAGCCCCCACAGCCTCGGAGTTTTCCTCCGAGGTTTTTTTGTGGCGTGAGCGCGCGGCAGCCGGCTGCGTGCGTCCGTGCATGGCCCATGCCTGAAACCGGCCCCGTGGTACTGCCACGGGGCCTTTTGATTGGTCCCCACGACTACAAGCGGGGCCGGGCCATCCTGGCCCCGGCAGGAGAGGAAACCAGCGCATGTCTGAACCGGTCATCTCCGAATCGATAGAAGCCGAGACCCCGATCGCCCTCCCCTACCCCTGGGGCGATCCGGGCCAGCCAGACAACCCGTCCCCCATGGGCCGGGCCCTTTCCCTGGCAGCCCTGGCCCGGGGCCACTGCCACCCCAACCCCATGGTGGGCTGCGTCCTGATGCAAGGGGACGCCACCGTGGGCGAGGGCTGGCATCGGGCCAGGGGTACGGCCCACGCAGAGGCCGTGGCCCTGGCCGCAGCCGGTCCCGCCGCCCGGGGCGCCACCGCCTACGTCACCCTGGAGCCGTGCAACCACTGGGGCCACACGCCCCCCTGTGCCCAGGCCCTGATCCAGGCCGGGGTGGCCCGGGTGGTGGTGGCCATGGCCGACCCCAACCCCCTGGCCCGTGGCGGCGCAGCCACCCTGCGGCAGGCCGGCATTCAGGTGGATGTGGCCCATCCAGACTCCCAGGAAGCCCGCTGGGCCCGGCAGCTCAACGAGCGCTGGCTCACTTTTCTGCAGGCGAAGCGCCCCTTTGTGCACCTCAAAGTGGCCATGAGCCTGGACGCCCGGGTGGCCACCCATACCGGCGCCAGCCGCTGGATCACCGGCCCGGCTGCCCGCCGCCTGGGCCATGCCTGGCGGGATAGCCACGAGGCCATCCTGGTGGGGGCCAACACTGTGCGCCAGGACAACCCCAGCCTGACCTGCCGCCTCACCCCCGAAGAGCTGCCCGGCCCCCTGCCCATCCGCCAGCCCCTGCGGGTGATTCTGGCCGGGGAACGCCCCCTCCCTGCCACGGCCCGGGTCTTCCAGGACGGCGGTCCCACCCTGGTGATCACCGGGGAGGCCCACTACCGCCGCCACCGCCAGGCGCTGGCCACAGTCGGCCCCCAGGTGGAGGTGGTGGCTGTGGCCAGCACTCGCGCCACCGGCTATCCCGATCCCGAAGCCGTGCTCCATTGCCTGCACGAAAGGGATGTGGTGGGGCTGCTGGTGGAGGGCGGCCCCACCGTAGCCGCCACCTTCCTGGACGCCGGGCTGGTGGACCGGATCAGCGCCTTCGTCGCGCCCATCCTGCTGGGGCCCCAGGGCCTGCCCGCCTTTGCCCAGGCCGATGTGGCGGACCCGGCCGCAGCCTGGCGCCTGACAGAGGTGGAAACCCGGGCCGTGGGCCGAGACATCCTGCTCAGCGGACGGGTGAAGGCGTCGCCCAGGACGCTCCAGGCCGGTGCGGCCGCGCCTTGAGCCTGGAGACCGGACATCCATTCCAGGAGGTTCTCACCATGTTTACCGGAATCGTGGAAGAAGTCGGCACCGTGCTCCAGCTCCAGCGCCGGGGACAGGACGCGGTGCTCACCATCCAGGCCCGCCAGGTGCTGGAGGGCACCCGGCCAGGCGACAGCATCGCGGTCAACGGCGTCTGCCTCACGGTCATCGACCTGGGCCCGGCCCGTTTCAGCGTGGACCTGAGCCAGGAGACCCTGGCCCGGTCCACCCTGGGCCGCCTGCTCCGGGGCGCCCCGGTCAACCTGGAGCGGGCCCTGGCCGTGGGCGGGCGCCTGGGGGGACACTTCGTCCAGGGCCACGTGGACGGCACCGGCGTGGTCCAGCGGGTGACCGGCGCAGGACGGGGCAAAGTCATCCGCATCCAGGCGCCGGCGGAGGTGCTGCGCTACATCGTCCACAAAGGCTTCATCGCCGTGGACGGCATGAGCCTCACCGCGGTGGACCCCG
This sequence comes from Litorilinea aerophila, assembly GCF_006569185.2. Classification (NCBI taxonomy): domain Bacteria; kingdom Bacillati; phylum Chloroflexota; class Caldilineae; order Caldilineales; family Caldilineaceae; genus Litorilinea; species Litorilinea aerophila. Next base: position 25,045 of record NZ_VIGC02000026.1, read on the forward strand.
ACGGCGGCGGCTTTCAGGTGGCCTTCATCCCCCACACCCTGGCCCACAGTGTGGCCCAGTTCTACCGGCCGGGCACCCGGGTCAACCTGGAGGCCGATATCCTGGCCAAGTATGCGGAGCGGCTGCTGGCCGGGCAGGAAACCGAAGACCTGGCTGCAAAGATGTTGACATAAACACATGACTCTCCTGCAAGAAGGGCATTTTTAAACGCAAAGGCGCCAAGAGTGGAGGTTAAGACAAAGTTTGAGGATGAACATGAACCAGTGGCATACGAACCAGAGCAGCGCCCTGCGGGCCGGGGAAGCCGGCCAGGTCGACTTCCCCCGCAGCACCGTCGCCCAGGCGGTGGAGGCTTTCCGGGCCGGGCGCATGGTCATCGTGGTGGATGATGCGGCCCGGGAAAATGAAGGAGATGTGATGGTGGCCGCGGAGCGGGTCACGCCGGGGGCCATCAACTTCATGGCCCGCCACGCCCGGGGGCTGATCTGCGTGGCCCTGCCCCCGGAACGGCTGCAGGCGCTCCAGCTTCCGCCCATGGTGGCAGACAACCAGACCCACCACGGCACGGCCTTCACCGTGAGCGTGGAGGCGGCCCACGGCGTCACCACCGGCATCAGCGCCGCCGACCGGGCCCGCACCATCCAGGTGCTGATGGACCCCCACAGCACGCCGGCAGACCTGGTGCGGCCGGGGCACGTCTTCCCCCTGGCCGCCCGGCCGGGCGGTGTGCTGGTCCGCCCTGGCCACACAGAGGCCGGCGTGGATCTGGCCCGGATGGCCGGCCTGCGTCCCGGCGCGGTGATCTGCGAGGTGATGAACGACGACGGCACCATGGCCCGCCTGCCGGATCTGGTGCGCTTTGCCGACCGCCACGGGCTGCCCCTCATCACCATCGCGGATCTGGCGGAATATCGGTTGCGGACCGAGCAGGTGGTGCAGCCGGTGGCCCAGGCCGGGCTGCCCACCCACTACGGTGACTTCCGGCTGCACCTCTTCCACGACCCTACCGGCGACCAGCAACACGTGGCCCTGGTGTTGGGAAGCTGGCAGCCCCACGAGCCGGTGCTGGTGCGGGTGCACAGCGAGTGCCTGACGGGTGACGTCTTCGGCAGTCAGCGGTGCGACTGCGGCGAGCAGTTGCAGCAGGCCCTGGCCCAGATGGGGGCCCTGGGGCGGGGGGTGCTCCTCTACATGCGCCAGGAGGGCCGGGGCATTGGCCTGGCCAACAAGATTCGGGCATATGCCCTGCAGGAAACGGGCCTGGACACGGTGGAGGCCAACGAGCACCTGGGCTTTCCGGCGGACCTGCGCCACTATGGCATCGCCGCGCAGATCCTGCGGGCGGTGGGGGTGCGCCGGGTGCGCCTCCTGACCAATAACCCGGCCAAGATCCAGGCCCTGGGCCGCTACGGGCTGGAGGTGGTGGAGCGGGTGCCCCTGGTGGTGCCGCCGGGCCGCCACAACCGGCACTACCTGCAGACCAAGCGGAGCAAACTGGGCCACCTGCTGGGAAGCCAGGAACGGTGAAAGAGACGCCAATCCATGAAACCACAGAAGGGAGCCAGAGATGGGCAACAGCTACACCGGCCACTACGTGGCTACAGGCCACCGCTACGTCATCGTGGTGAGCCGCTGGAACGAATTCATCACCGCCAAGCTGCTGGAGGGCGCGCGGGACACCCTGGTGCGCCATGGGGTGGAGCCGGCTCAGATCGATGAAATCTGGGTGCCGGGCAGCTTCGAAATTCCGGCCGTGGCCCTCAAGGCGGTGCGCAGCGGCCGCTACGACGGGGTCATCTGCCTGGGCTGCCTGATCCGGGGTGGCACCATCCACTTTGACCTGATTGCGGCCGAGGTGGCCAAGGGGGTGGCCCAGGTGGGCCTGCAACAGGGCGACGTCCCTGTGACCTTCGGCGTCCTCACCACCGAGAACATCGAACAGGCCATCGAGCGGGCGGGGAGCAAGGCCGGCAACAAGGGGGCCGAGGCGGCCCTGGCCGCCATCGAGATGGTGAACCTGTACCGGGCGTTGGCGACCTGAGGGAAAAAAGCCCCCTGTCCGGCCAGGAGACCGGACCTACGACGGGATGTGAACCCGCCTATGCACCCGCCGCTCTCCACCTGGGACACGGCGACGGACGACGGGGCGTAGGTCACCCATCCTTGCGTGACAGCGGGGCAGGGCCCCTGTCCGGCCAGGAGACCGGACCTGCGACGGGATGTGAACCCGCCCATGCACCCGCCGCCCTCCCCCGGGATACGGCGGCGGACGACAGGACGTAGGTCACCCATCCTTGCGTGACAGCGGGGCAGGGCCCTTCCATGGTTAATGGAATGGGACCGACATCGGTTCACCCCCACGCGTGTGGGGAATACGTGTCCTGCATGTACTGAAGCATCTGCTCAATCGGTTCACCCCCACGCGTGTGGGGAATACGTGCCGTTCAGCCAGGCCGTGGCAGCCTTTTTCGGTTCACCCCCACGCGTGTGGGGAATGCGTCATTGTGGAACGTGCGTTCGCTAACCTGGATGGTTCACCCCCACGCGTGTGGGGAATGCGTATCCTGCATGTACTGGAGCACCTGCTCAATCGGTTCACCCCCACGCGTGTGGGGAATGCGGTGAGGGGCCGGGAGAGATCGGGGCCGGTGCTGGTTCACCCCCACGCGTGTGGGGAATGCATGCGCTTCCAGGGCCATGCGCCGCAGCTCCGCGGTTCACCCCCACGCGTGTGGGGAATGCATCAACAAATGGAACCGAATGGCCCGGGAATTCGGTTCACCCCCACGCGTGTGGGGAATGCAAGCGCGCCAGTGGCTGCCACAATTGCGCCTGCTGGTTCACCCCCACGCGTGTGGGGAATACTGGCCCGCACCGCGCCATTGCGATGCAGGCCACGGTTCACCCCCACGCGTGTGGGGAATGCGTCCCGGCTCCGTCGCATGGAGCCGAATGCGACGGTTCACCCCCACGCGTGTGGGGAATGCCCTGTTTGTGTTTCTTCGCCACGCCGACGCCGCGGTTCACCCCCACGCGTGTGGGGAATGCTCTCAATATCGATCCTGCTGCGCGCCTATCGCCGGTTCACCCCCACGCGTGTGGGGAATACATAACTGCGCTTATGTTGTAGATTGTAGCACACGGTTCACCCCCACGCGTGTGGGGAATACCAAGGCCACCAACGTGGAGGGCGAGACGGACGCGGTTCACCCCCACGCGTGTGGGGAATACTTGTAACGGCGTCGCGCTGCCAAATCTAGCCCCGGTTCACCCCCACGCGTGTGGGGAATACCGGCACGTTTTTGACCAACAGAACGGTCCCTTCGGTTCACCCCCACGCGTGTGGGGAATACAAGGAGCTGTAGATGCCGAAGACCTACCTGGACGGTTCACCCCCACGCGTGTGGGGAATACATTTCTCGTCGTGGCTAAGCGAGAGCAGCCGCGGTTCACCCCCACGCGTGTGGGGAATACTGGAGATCATCAACCATGAGGAAGCCCAGCCGCGGTTCACCCCCACGCGTGTGGGGAATACTCGCCATCGAACCAGAATTGGTAGCGGTCCAACGGTTCACCCCCACGCGTGTGGGGAATACGTCAATTCGCCGGATGGGCCGCGGCACAACAGCGGTTCACCCCCACGCGTGTGGGGAATACGCCTTCTCCGTGGTCTTCAGCTTCCCACGCACCGGTTCACCCCCACGCGTGTGGGGAATACTGAGTGAATGGACCCATTCCCTATTGCCTTGGCTTCGGTTCACCCCCACGCGTGTGGGGAATACTATCCGGCCGGGGGCGCCGCGGCAGCATCCGCGGTTCACCCCCACGCGTGTGGGGAATACGACTTCCAGCGCCTGGGCAATCTTGTGCGCCACGGTTCACCCCCACGCGTGTGGGGAATACGATCCCTGTGTCGGTGTCATACCAGCCCCCCAGCGGTTCACCCCCACGCGTGTGGGGAATACGACAAGGTGGTAGCATCTGACCTGGGGTACTTCGGTTCACCCCCACGCGTGTGGGGAATACGCCTTGCCCATGGCAGCCACCGTCGATACCGGCGGTTCACCCCCACGCGTGTGGGGAATACGACACCTCCGCCGTTTCCGGCGGCGACACCGCTGGTTCACCCCCACGCGTGTGGGGAATACGATACCGGCAACAAGAGGCCGCCGTCGCCTGTCGGTTCACCCCCACGCGTGTGGGGAATACGCGGATGCCGTTACCGCTGATGACCGGTATCTCGGTTCACCCCCACGCGTGTGGGGAATACGACACCTACGGCGAAATTATGAGCACTGGGGGCGGTTCACCCCCACGCGTGTGGGGAATACACCTTCACGTACTCCCTATCCCTTTCGGCCCGCGGTTCACCCCCACGCGTGTGGGGAATACCAGGTCATCGCAGAACTGAATTGGCGGGACATCGGTTCACCCCCACGCGTGTGGGGAATACTTGTTCTTGCGCCGCCTGTTTGCTTCCCGCCACGGTTCACCCCCACGCGTGTGGGGAATACTCTATTTGCGCGAGTTTTGCACAGGTTTCACGCACACCAATTGCAAACCTTCAAAATCCACGATGGCCCGCCGGGTGTCCCCGTAGGTCCGTATTGTAAACCGCTGCTCGTTGTTTGTCGACCACGCCTGCAGAATGCCCCCTGTGTCCCGACGCCGACAGCACTTCTCCCACAGGCGATCCCGCACCATGCCCGACACGTGCCCGATGAATACCCCCGGGTGGGGCTCGATGAGCCAGCGGCTCAGTTCACCCCGCAACGAGGCAGGCACCCGCTCAAGAATCATCACCACCATAGTTCACGCCCCCCGCCACGGTGTCGTCTTCCTCTTCCGGTGCCCACAGCTCGCCCGGCAGGGCCGGGTCCGCATCCACATCCACGGTCAGATCTGCCTGCCCCCGGGTCATGGGCCGGGTCAGGTTTAACAACTGGTCGATGTCGTCTAAAATGCGCCCCAACAGCCGCTCCCGGTGAAAGAGATCCCGACAGGCATGGCGCACCCGAGTCTCCACCTGCATGGGCGATTCGGCCGTCAGCCGGAAGGCCAGGGGCACCGTCAGCCGGGTTTTGTACAGGTCGGCCACGTCGTAGACAAAGGAGAGCATCTTGCCCGTGTGGATGAAGCCCAGGCCGGGCGAGTAGCCGGCCGACACGATGGCCGCATGGCAGAGGCCGTTGAGGCAGGCGTTGGCCGCGGACAGGGCCCGGTTGATGGGGTCCGCCGCATACCAGCGCCCCCGGTCGTAGGCCCGCCCCATCCAGAAGACGCCATAGCGCCGGCTGGCCTCCGCGTAGGCCCGGCGCACCCGCGCCCCCTCCATGCCCCGGATCTGTTGCAGGGTCAGGGCAGGGTCCAGCTCTTCTTCAAAACGAAACTGATACATGCGACGGACGACTTCCAGCCGGCGGGCGGGGTCGCTCACCAGTTCCGCCTGGCGGATCAGGCGATACCCCTTGCGGGTCTCGCCCACCCCCTGGGCGTAGAAACGCACCCCTTCTTCGCCACACCAGTTGACCAGACAGCCGTTGTCCGCCAGCGTCTTGATGGCCTCGTGGGTGATGGAGGTGCCCGGCCCCAACATGAGCACGGCCAGGGAAGCCACCGGGATCAGGACCCGGCCCTCCTGGTTGATGAATTCCACAGCCCGGGCCCGGCGGTCGATGCGGCCGTGCTCCAGGTACAGGTAGCTGAGCCCGTCCCGCAGTTTGGGCAGCTCGTGGAGATCTTGGATGCGCATGGTTGTTCCTTTCTACTTCCGGATCATCAGCCTGGGTCTTCTGACCTGGGGGAGTTCGAAGTTCGACTTCCCGGTGTGTCCCATTTGGGGAAAAGGCATGTGCCCTGGCGACCGCGCCATCCACACCGCCGGTCCCGTTTCCATACGGGACAGCCCCCGTGCGGTTTGGACACCGCACCTACGTCACCGACAGCCGCCGGTCCCGTTTCCATGCGAGACAACCCCTGTGCGGCCAGGAAGTCGAACTTCGAACGCAGCCCACAGTCGGGCCACCCCTCAGCGGGGCGGCGCCAGGGAGAGGAGGCCAAAGCCAAAGGCCTTGCCACTGCCGATGCCCTGGTGGACGGCCGCCAGGAAGCGCTCCGGCTCCAGCACCTTCAGCACCCCGTCGAAGCAGACGCTGAGGAACTTGAGCTGACGCCGGTGGTCATCGGTCCGCCGTTGGGCCGTGGGGATGGCCGTGAGCACCTGGAAGCCGTGCTGTTCCCCCTTGCGGTGGAGCCAGGCCAGTTGCTCCTCCGGCCGGTAGAGGCCCACCCGCTTGCCCTTGTCCGGGCCGGCCTGCTTTCCCAGGCGTTTGGTGGGGTTGGCCAGCAGCCGGAAGGCCAGCATCTGGCCGGGACGAAAGGCCAGCTCCACTTCCTTCACCCCGGGATTCACCTCCCCAGGGGGCAGCAGATCCGGCGGCAGCAGATACGACCCGGCGGCCAGGTGAGACCAGTCCGGCCCGGTCTGGGACTGGACCAGCAGGGTGGGCAGGCCGGTGCGCGGGTGGACGTCCAGGCGGAAGAGGACCCGCTCCCTGGTCTGGGAGAGATCCTCAGCGAAGGCCCGCAATACCGTCCGGTGCATCTCGTAGGGGTGGGCGATCTCCGCCTGCACCTGGCGGCTGCGGGGGTTGAGTATCAGGCGTGAGAGATACATGGGCGTTCCTCCACGTTGAACAGGGTCGGCCATCGCCTAAGCCCGGTCTGTGTCCGGGGGTTCGGCGTCGTCCGGCCCGGCGGGCGGCGGGTCGATGAAGGTGACCCGCACCCGCCGGGGCGCGAAGCGACGCTGGGCGAAGGAGATGGGCTGATCGGGTCGCACTTCGCTACCGTTGGGATCCTCCAACACCAGGCGCATCTGGGGCCGCTCTCCACGCCGGGGTGAAGCGAGCCGGGGGTACCGGGCCAGGGTCTCCAGCAAGTCTTCACCCGGCCGCAGGCCGTCGGCCAGCCAGGGAGGTCGACCGGGCACGAAGGCCTTGCGCCCCAGGTAGAGGGGCCAGTGGGGGTCCCGCAGGGCCTGGTGCAGGCGGCGCAGCAGGGCGTCATCTTCCCCTTCCAGCCCCACCAGGAAACAGGCGTCGGCCAGATAGTAGCGGGTGGAGAGCTCCGTCTCCTTGATGCCACCCTTGGCCCGGTAGACGTTCTGGGCGGTGTGGTAGTCAACGGCCAGCCGCCCCTCCCGGTCCACCCGCACACCCATGCGCAGCGCGGCCAGGTCCGCCACGGGCGCGATGCGGGGGCGCCCCAGCGCGGCGCAGAGCAGGCCCACCACTCCACTCTTGGAGGGTTCCAGGCCGGTGTCTCGCACGGTGAAGCGGCTCTGGACACCCCAGGACTGCATGGGGCCGCAGAGACGCAGCAACAGCACGCTCATGATGCCTCCTCGGCGGCGGGCAGCCCGGCCAGGACCCGCCCGATCCAGGCCTCCAGGTTGGGCGTGCGGTGTTGACCCAGGCCGTTGAGGGGCAGGTCGGGGTCCAGATCCAGCGCCGCCACCTGGCGGATGGTGTCGCCGCCGTAGACGGTGACCAGCCGATCCCAGTACTGCCCCAGGGCCTCCACCGACGGGGCCACGTAGCCGGTCCCGGCGCGGGGATAGACGGGGCGCTCGAAGGCGTTGGCCAGGTTCCAGCCCATGCCGTCCTCCCGGACCACGGCCAGGAGGAAGCTGGGCGGGTTGTGGGCGGCGAAGCTGTTCTGCTTGCCCGTGGGCACCGCGGCCACGGCCGCCCGCAGGAAGCCCTCCACCGTGCGCCGGGCCAGGGCCACATCGCCGTCCAGGTTCTTCAGGAGCTGTTCCCAGTCCAGGCGGGCGTAGCGGTAGAAGCAGGCGCTGTCGTAGCCGATGAAGCCCATCATGCCGGCGCCTGCGGTGTCGTCCGGGTTCAGCTCGTCCACCGCGGTGTAGAAGTCCATCTCCATGCTGACCCGATGGGTGGAGATGGCATGGGCCACCTGGCAGGCGGCGTCCAGGTTGAGGGAGGGATTACTGGCCAGCATGCGGCCGAAGAGGGCGATGTCCGGCGCGCTGGTGCGGCCTCGGAATGCCCTTTCCAGCTCTTTGGCCATCTCCTTGATAGCGCGGCTGCGCTCCTTGTCCGTCACCGCCATCAAGGCCTCCCATTGGGCCAGCACCCCGTCCACCATCTGCTGCAGCTCTTCCGGGCTGATGAAGACCAGGACCTGGGTCTTGCCGCTCTTCTCCAGCTTGCTGAGGAGTTCACTCACCAGTTCGGCCAGCACCGGCTCCGCCTCTGCCGGCTGGGCCCGGTTCACGGGCCACATTTTCAGCATCTGCTCCACCAGCCGCTTGGTGCGCACGCCTTTGGGCGTGGCCACGGTCCGCTCGAAGACGGGCGCCTCCCGGATGGCCCGCTTGAGGCACTGGGAGGAGATGCGGGCCCGGCGCACGCCGCCGAATTCGCAGTCCTTGGGGCTGCCGGTGTCATCCCGGTTGAGGTTGGAGGGGACGAAGTTCTGGATCATGTGCAGTTCGATGAACATGGTTTGCTCCTTCCATTGGATTGGTTCTGCTGGACAAAAGATAACTTCGCTGAAGAAACCACAGCGCTCACAGATGAACGCAGGCACCACGAACGCTGTACACCCTGATGGACAAAAATCAGGGCGCAGATGCATGCAGGCTTCCGCACGCAAATTTCTTTGCTTCTTTGCGCCCTGGCGTCTTTGCGTTGGATTTATAGAGCAGATTTGGCCAGATTGCTCCCTGGGAATTCTCCGCGCCCACTGCGGCATTGGGTTACGCAGCAGGATCAGCAGCAGGATCAAAGGTGATTGCCAAACGCTATTCTGCCTGTGTTTCCTGTTCTGCCGCCTCCGGCCGCCGCTGCCAGAAGGCCCGGGCCCAATTCCGCTGAACGTAGCCGGAGGGATGATCCCAGTAGCGGATATCGCGGAAGAGCGTATGCCAGTTCACGGGTACTTCCTTGCTGCGCAGGAAGCCCACGGCCTGGCGCAGGAAGACGGGCAGGTCTTCCCGGTGCGCGGCCAGGAGGGCGGTGAAGCGCCGTTCGATGGCCGTGTCGTCGCCGTCGGGTGTGCGGGCGCGGGCGAAATGGTCACCCATGTTGCCGGTGCCGCCCGGCGCGGGGTGATAGGCGAAGAGGGCGGCCACCAGGAAGTAGGCATCCTCCTGTTGGCGGGAGGCGCCTTCGGGCAGCCACGGCACCACGTAGGGGAACATGCTGTGGGCGGTGCCCGGGGCGCCCAGGCCGCGCCGCAGGGCGGCCAGCGCGCCCCGGTCCTCTTGATCCCGGAGGGATTCCAGGTAGGTGATGAATGGAACTTGGCCTTCGCTCATGGGGTTCTCCTTTCTTCGAGCGACAGTCGAATGCCCGATTCCGCTTCCATGCGGGGTCATTCTTTACATCTCGTCCGTGCGGTTTGGAAACCGCACCGGCACCACCGTAGGTCCCGTTTCCATACGGGACACCTATGCCCGCCCACATCCGTGCGGTTTGGAAACCGCACCTACATGGCGGGCAATGTCTTGGCCAGGCCCGCGGCCAACTGCCCCTGGGCCTGGACCCAGGCCCGGAGGCTGCGGGGGGTGTTGTCCAGGCTGTCGGCCACGTGGTTGAACGCGGACCAGGCGGCGTTCAACAGGCGCTGGCGCCACTCCCCCAGGGCCGCCACCCGGTCACTGGGCAACGTCTCCATGGTCAGGCGGAAGGGGGTCTCCAACTGCGCCCAGTAGATGCGCCCCACGCCCCAACTCTCCAGCAGGGGCCGCCAGTCGTCCCGGTGGGCCTCCTGGTCCTCCGCCGGCGCCACCAACTCCCTGGCCAGGGTGGCCGTGGCGCCCCATAACTGGCTGGCCGTGCCTTCGGCCATGGCCAGGGCTGTGGCCAGATCCTCCACCAATTCCTGCTGGCGCAGGTAGTCGGTGGGCAGGGGCAGGCGTTCATGGCGGAAGAAGACCATCTTGGCCTTGTCGTTCAGCAACCCCAGGGCCTGCAGCCGGTAGCTCCGGTGGCGCTCCAGGTAACCAGACAGATCCAGCCGGGCCAGCCACCCCAACACCTGCGGAGGCCGGTGTTCGCTGCTGTGCAGGCGGAAGAGGGCAGCGCTGTCCCGCCAGAGGGAACGGGCTTCCGAAAAGCTCAAGGGCCGGGGGCCCCGTTTTTCATCCCGGAAGTAATGCATCATGGGATCCAGCACGCTGTCGTTCAACACCAGGGCCGGGGACATGGTCATCTGCTGCACCACCACCTGCCCCCCTTCCACCCGGGGCAGGAGCAGCACCCGCCGGTTCAACCAGGTCAGGTAGTCCAGGTAGCCCAGGGGTGTGTCCCGCGCCGGCAGCAAGGGATCGTCGGCCTCCCAGATAGGCCGGTCCTCGCCCTGGTGCGCCATGATCTGCTCGTCCGGATAGGGCAGCAGGTTAAGGGTCAGGGTCTCGTGCAGGGTATCCCCCAGAGCCAGAAAGAGGATGCCATCCACACACGGCCCACCGGTGAAGTAGAGCTTCATCTGGGGGTTACAGGGGCCGGAGAGTCCATAATTCACCACCGCCAGCAGTCGGCGGGCGGCCTCGGCCGGCGTCAGGGAGATGGGGAGGTCGTCCACGTGGTGGTCGAAGAGGGTGGCGTTGTTGCCCGAGGCCGCCTCGTGGATCATGGCGGTCACGCTGCGGGGCTCCATCCGCGGGTCGGCCATCTGGTAGAAGGGCCGCTCCGGGTGGAAGAGGTCGAAGCGATCGTGCCACCGCTCCAGGTAGTCCACGATGGCAGCCGCGTCCCAGCCCGCCTGCCACAGGCGATGCCACGCGCGGCTGTCCGCCGGGCCGTTGTGGATGCGGTGGAGCAGGGCCAGGAGCAGGCGGTAGAGGGAAGCGATCACCAGGGGCGATTCACCGCCGATCTCCCGGATCGTCCTGGCCTCCAGGAGCAGCTCTCGCAGGCCCAGTTCCGCGGCTGAGCCGTCCTGGCGGATGACCGGGATCCAGGGCTGGTCGATGAGGTTGAAGCTCGGTTGCATGGTGCCTCCTTAGTTGGTCCGTTGGTTGAAATGGCGCTGAGAAAGGGTCGGTCCACGATTTACGCCGGTTCCTGGCGCAGGATTTCCAACCCCAGGGTACGGTCCAGGCGGAGCCGGTAGGGCAGGCCTTCCACCTGGGCTTCCCCTGCTTCGAAGATGACGACATGATGGTTGCGCAGCAAGGGATGATTCTGCCACCCCGTCGGCGGCCGACCTGTGTCCAGGAAGTGGCGCACCAGCCCCTGGTGGCTCACCTGCACCGTGTGCATGGCCAGGGCCCGGACCAGGGTGCTGTCCGGCTCTTCGTCCAATTCCACCTGGGGACCGCTGCCGTCTGGCTCCGTGTAGAGGCCACCGTTGACCCGGTGCAGGCAGACCAGGGAAAGGGTGGGCGGACCCAGGCGGGTCAGGGCCTGGAAGGCGTCGTGGATGGCAGGGTTCTCCTCCTGCAGATCGTCGCTGCCTCGCCACAGCAGATCCGGGTGGTCCGGCGGTGGAACCAGCCGTCGGGTGGCTTCGAAGTGGGCTTTCCGCTCCCGTTCCTCCATCTTCATTCGGGCTCGCTCCAGGGGCTCCACCCAAGCAGGCGGCGGGGCCGGGAGATCCTCGGGCCCGTCCCCGTAGACCGCCTCGATCAGGCCGGCGGTGTCCTGGGGAGTGGCGATGTGGCGGCGCTCCTGCAGGGCCAGATACGAGCGGAACAGGACGTACGGTTCGTAGACATAGCCGTCGTTTTCCCACGCCGGTACACCGGCCTGGTCTACGTCGACGGCCACATGGAGGGTGGGCTGGGCCAGGGACTCCGGCCGGCCGTCCCGTTCGTGGCGGTGCAGCCGGCCCATGCGCTGGAGCAGGAGGTCCACCGGCGCCAGGTCGCTGATCATCACGTCGAAATCCAGGTCCAGGCTCTGTTCGATGACCTGGGTGGCCACCACCACGGCCCGCTGGGGTCGCTGGCCATCCTTGCCGAAACGGCCCACCACGGCCCGTTCGGTCTCATCCCGCCAGGCCAGGGGCGTGCGGGCATGGAAGAGGAGGAGCTCCTGCTCGTCCAGGAAGCCGGCCGCCTGGAGGGCCTGGAAGAGCGCCTGGGCCCGGCCCACGGTGTTGCAGATCACCGCGGCACAGCCCCCACCCTGCAGGAGCGCCTGCAAGGTATCGACCATGGTCTGGGGCGAACGGTCGATCCAGCGGAGCTGGACCAGCCGTCCTGGCGGCTTCGGGATCTTACAGGAGCGGGCGCCCTGGGTCCGGGTGGCCCAGGTGATGGCCGGGTAGGCGACGTCGGGCATCTCGGCCGAATCATCGCCCAAGTAGGCCCGGACGAACTCTTCCCGGGTGCGGGCGGGCAGGGTGGCCGAAAGCAGGATCACCGAGGTGCCCATGGCCCGCAGCCAGCCCAACAGGCGCCGGAAGAGGTGGTTCATGTAGGTGTCGTAGGCGTGGACCTCGTCAAAAATCAGGGTCTTCTGGCCCAGGCCAAAGAGCCGCACGAAGAAGTGGCGGGTCTGCAGGACGCTCAGGAGGCCCTGGTCCACCGTGCCCACGCCGAAGGGAGCCAGCAGGCTGCGCTTGCGGGGGAGGAACCATTGCATGTCCAGGACGGCGGGCCGCTCTGCTTCTGCATCCGGTTCTTCTTCCGTCTGGAGGGAAGGCGGCGGCGCGTCCTGGAGCCAGCGGGCCTGGCTGTGGATCAGGAGGGGGTCCACTTCATTGAGGCCCAGGGCCTGGAGGAACGCCCGGGTGCGGCGGTGCATCTGGTTGCTGGTGGCCATGGTGGGCATGGCCACGTAGAGGCCTCGCTGGCGCAGCCGGTGGCCCCAGCGGGCCGCCAGGTAGAAGGCGGCCTCGGTCTTGCCCTGGCCGGTGGAGGCCTCGATGATCACCAGGGCAGGCTCCTGGATCTGGTCGGCCAATTCCATCGCCACCTTCTGAAGGTCGTTGGGCTGGAACGGGAAGAGCTCGGTGAAAGGCCGCAGGGGATAGGTCGCCACCCCGTCCCAGCGCAGGCGGCGAAGGGCGCGCCGGGCCCGGTAGGCGGCCAGCTCTCCGTACTCGTCCACGTTGACCGGGGCCATGGCAAAGGGGAAGGCGTCCTCCATGGAGCCGATCCAGTCGGCCACCGAAACCCACCCGGAGAAAAGGGTGAGGACGGCGTGGGCTTCTTCCTGGTCGGCGCCCAGCCGGGTGACCGGCGCGGGCTGCAGGAGTTGTTGCAGTGCCTCCACCAGGGTGCGTCGCACTTCGTCCCAGGCCTGGTCGCCAATCTGGTTCTGTTTGGTGTTGCGCACCTGCAGGGCCGTGGGCCAGGCGCCGTGGTGGCCGCCCAATGCCCAGGCCACGGACGTGGCCAATGCCTGATCCAGCCCGGTGACCTGTGCCAGCAGACGCCCCAGGGTGCAGGTGGTGATGGTCGCGTGGTAGCAGGGCTCGTCGGCGAAGGCGGGCGGAAAGGGCAGGCCCGTGGTCTCCAGCTCCGTCACCGCGGGTTTGTACTTGCGCTGAAAGCCGGGGCTGGCCTTGCCCAGATCATGGAGGCCGGCCCAAAAGGCCAGGGTCCGGCCGGCGGCGTCCACGTCCAGATTCAGGGCCTGGGCAAAGCGCTGGCGGAGCCCCTCGGTGAACGATTCTTCCCACAGGGCCAGGGCGGCCTGGGCCACGTCGATCAGGTGGCAGATCAGGGGGTGGGTTTCCCCGGTGCGGCTGTTGGCCTTGGCCCACAGCCGTTGATAGCGGGGAACCTGGGCCTGGGTCGCCACGCCGTACCGAACGGCCAGCCGGCGGGCCTCCGCGGCCAGCTCCTGGCGCAGCCAGGTGGGCTCCATCACTTCACAGTCGGCGCCCCATCCGCGAATCCACGGTACCATCTCCCGGGGCTGGGCCACGGGGGCGGACCACTCGCTGCTGCCGTCATCCAGGACGTGCAGGAGCTCTTGGGGATGCCAGATGGTCTCCCGCACCCGAGGGGTCACGTAGCGGCTGAAGCGCAGGCGCACGGTGACCGGATCGTCGTCCGCGTGCCAGATGCCCCAGGCGTGGTTGAGCAAGGTGTGGATGTCGAAGTCCTCGGGGATGGTGTAGGTGCCCGTGGCAGGCACGGCCCGTTCGATGCGCGCGATCTTGAAGGTGGCCAGCTTGCCGTGGTAGTCGCTGTAGCCGATGAGGTAATTGCCGTCTCCCCACACCGACGGCTCGATCTGGTACGGGTGGACCAGGTAGCGGCGGGGCTGGCCGTGGAGGGTGCGATGGGTGATGCGCACGGGGATCTGCTCCAGCCAGCATCGCACCAGGGTGGCGAAGACGGCCTCCTGCTGGGGATCCTGTTCCTGCGCCAACACCACGGCCGCGGCCCGCACCAGCTTCTCGGCCAGGGGGCGCCCCAGGGCCGTGGAGAGCTTCTCCAGCGCGTTGGCCACGTGACGCTGGCCGGTGCGGGTCTGCTGCTGGAGGCGACGGCCGGCCAGGTAGAGGGCCACGGCTTCCTCGCGGCTAAAGGGGATGTGGGCGATCTCCTGGCCGGGCAGGAGGTAATACTTGCCTCGCTCCTCTGGGTGGGCCACGATGGCCAGGCCCAGCTCTTCGGTCATCAGTTTGCGAATGCGGTAAATATTGGTCCGGTCGGTGCCCAGGCGCTCGCCCAGCTCGGCGTCGCTGTACGCGCCCTGCCGGTAGAGGCGCTCCATTTCATAGATATAGTAGATGCGATGGTGGTCTTCCCGTTTCTGTGAAGCCATTGATTTCCTCCTGACACGGAACCTGGTGGCATGGCCTTGGGCCGCTGGCCGGTGTGTCACCCCTGCCCGGCCGGCACGTTCTATTCACCCTGGGCTCAGCATACGACGGGTTTGTTGCCAACGGCGCAACATGCCCCTAAAACCCGGCAGAAATCTGGGATTGGTTGGCAGGAAGGCGTCTACGGCCGGCCGGAAAAGCCCGAGCAGGTGCAAAGGCAGGCAGCCGGTCCCAAGGATGGGTTGGGCACAGGGATCAATCTGGCGCCGTATGGCGTGAAGGAAGGTCGGGGGTCGGGGATGGAATGGCATCAATCAAAACATGGAATGGGACTGGAGCACACGCTGGCGTCGAATGTTGTGGTATCCAGCCAGTATACTTTGCACTCTGGAAGCAGCCAAATGGCCGCAGACAGGCCCTCAGGCCCCTTCCTTTTCTCTTTGACATTTTCTAGCATCGTTTCTAAACTGAGCCAGAGGATGAAACCGTCTGTCCTTGTTTCCCTGGAGACCTTTGGCCGATGCCAGCACGTATGGAGCCGCTCATTGAGGAAGCCCGTCAGCGGGCGTTGGAGGTGGTCCACAGTTGCGTGGTGCCAGGCGGATACCGGGCCTCCGCGCTGGCCGCGGGCTACCCCCAGATCTGGGCCCGGGACAGTGTCATCACCTTCCTGGGCGCGGTGGCCACGGGGGACGCCACCCTGCTGGCCGCCGGCCGGGCCGCGCTGGAGACCATGTCCGCCCACCAGTCTCCCCTGGGGCTGATCCAGCTCAACGTCAACCCGGACACCGGCTACGTCAGCACCGAAAACGCCGGCGCGGTGGATTCCAACCTCTGGTACATCCTGGGCCACTACCTCCACTACCACTGGACCGGCGACCGGGCCTTTCTGCAGCGCCACTGGCCCCACATCGACCGGGCGTTGCTCTGGCTGAACTACCAGGACATGAACGAGTGTGGCCTGCTAGAGGTGCCGGAGGCGGGCGACTGGATGGACCTGCTGGCGGTGCGCTACAACGTCCTCTACGACAACGTGCTCTACTATGGCGCGCTGCTGGCCCACCAGGAGCTGAGCCGGATCCTGGGGGCAGAAGGGAGCTGTCACCGTCCCCGGGTGGATGCAGCGGGTGTCCACGAACGCATCAACGCACTCATGTGGATCGACCGCTGCTGGGTGGCGGAACACTTCGCCGAGCACCTGGAAAAGCTGAAGGCCATGCGCCTGGAGTGGTTCATGCTCTACCACAACGTGGGGACCATCTCCAGCCGGCCCTTCTACCTGCCCTGGGTGGCCTTTCGGGAGTACGGCGACTGGTGCGACAGCCTGGCCAACGCCCTAGCCATTCTCACAGGTGTGGCGGACGGCCACCGCACGGAACACATCCTGCGCTACATGAAGCAGGTGGGCATGGCCGAGCCCTACCCCACCAAGGCCATCTATCCACCCATCTACCCGGGCGAGAGCAGCTGGCGGGAGTACTACCGCAGCCGCAATCTGAACCTGCCCAACCAGTACCACAACGGCGGCATCTGGCCCATGATCGGGGGTTTTCACATCGCGGCGCTGGTGCGCCATGGCTGGCGGGGGGAAGCCGAGCGGCTGCTGGCCTCCCTGGCCGAGGCCAATCGACAGGGCATCGCGGAGGAGTGGGAGTTCAACGAGTGGCTGCACGGCGAGAGCGGCCACCCCATGGGCTTTGCCCGCCAGGCCTGGTCCGCGGCCATGTACCTCTACGCCTACCATGCAGTGGAAAGCGGCCGGCTCCCCCTCTTCGACCAGCTCCTGGCCGCCAAGCCCCAGTCTGCCCGGGAACAGGAGGTCAACGACGTGATCATCCGCCCCGGGGGCGGCCCGGTATAGAAAGCGGTGCGGAAACCCTTTTGTAGTAGAGCCATCCGCGCTTTTAAAATGAATTTGCGGCGATTGTCCCATTGTGCTACAATTCGCCATGACTCCGGTATGGGGTCACACACAAACCCTTGTTTCCCAGTTTTCAGCGCCATTTTCAGTCCCCATCTGTTCCCGGTTGATCTCGGCAGAAGTGCCCGGTGATCCCTACGGTGCTCTCTACCGCAGGTAGCACTGTTTAATGGCTACCGCCCTTCTGCCGTGGTTTGGTTGTTTAGAATCATTCCCGTTGGTAGATCCCTACATCGTCCCGCTTGCTCGTCTCGAAAGCTCCCCCCTGGGGACGTGATGTGGGAAGCTGGCTGTTTCCCTCCCGCCACAAGGCGGTCGCTCAACACCAAAGCACCCGCCTCGATTCCACAACCGGTCTACGGTGGGTCATCCACAGGAGAAGCGAAGGAGAAGCTATGGCCGTCGTCTCAACACAACTCCCGGCACAGAGACGCTCCCCAGGCCTGGTGGCACGCCTGGTCGGAGCTAAATCGCCCCTGGAGACCAAGCAGGCATTGTGGGGGTACGTCTTTTTAATGCCCTGGCTCCTGGGGCTGACCATCTTTCTGGTAGGACCGATCTTGATTTCGGCCTATCTGAGTTTTACCGAATATGACGTACTCTCCTCTCCCCAATTCATCGGACTGGCCAACTATGCCCGGGCCTTTACCGGGGACAAACAATTCTGGCCATCCCTGGGGCGCACCCTGTACTACTCCATCGTGGTGGTGCCGGTGGGGCTCATCGGCTCCCTGGCCCTGGCCATGCTGCTCAACCAGGGGATCAAGGGGACCAATATTTTCCGAACCCTCTATTTCTTGCCCCACCTGACGCCGGCCGTGGCGCTGGCCGTGCTGTGGGTCTGGATCTTTCACCCCTCCCTGGGGCCGGTGAACACCATGCTGGGCTGGATCGGTATCGACGGCCCCGGCTGGTTGACCTCCAAGCAGTGGGCGCTGCCGGCTCTCATCATCATTACCATCTGGGCCGGGGTTGGAGGGAACACCATGCTCATCTTCCTGGCCGGCCTGCAGGGGGTGCCCAAAGAGCTGCTGGAAGCGGCCGAAATTGATGGAGCCGGAGCCTGGGCCCGCTTCCGCAACGTCACCCTCCCCATGATTTCGCCCACCATGCTTTTCAACCTGATCCTGGGCATCATCGGCGCCCTCAAGGTCTTCACCCTGGCCTTTGTGGCGACCAACGGCGGCCCTTCCTATGCCACCTGGTTCTACGCCCTCCACATCTACAACCAGGCGTTCCACTACTTCCGGATGGGATACGGCGCCGCCCTGGCCTGGATCTTCGTCGTGGTCCTGATGGCCTTCACCTACCTTCAGCTCCACCTGTCCCGTCGCTGGGTGTACTACGCAGGAGAGTCCGACTAATGGCAACCCAAAGCAACGCCCTCCGCGGCCTGAACCGGGCCCAGAGCACCGGTCGCAGCCGACGGGCCCCCTTCCGGGGCCGAGACGTAGCCCTGTTTGTGCTGGCCTGCGTCCTGTCGGTCATTTTCCTCTTTCCCTTTTTCTGGACGGTCATGAGTTCTCTGAAGAGCGTCCAGGAGCTGAACACCTTCCCACCCACCTGGATCCCCCAGGATCCCCAGTGGGTGAACTACCCCAAGGTGCTACAGCGGGTGCCCTTCCTGCGGTGGACCTATAACAGCCTGCTGGTGGTCTTTCTGGCCACCCTGGGGACGGTGTTGTCGGCCTCCATTGTGGCCTACTCCTTCGCCCGTTTTCGCTACCGGGGGCGGGATCTGATCTTCATGATCACCCTGGGCACCATGATGCTGCCGGCCCAGGTGACCCTCATCCCCCAGTACGTGCTCTTCCACAAGCTGGGCATGGTGAACACCCTCTACCCCCTGTGGTTGCCGGCATGGTTTGGCGGCGGCGCCTTCGCCATCTTCCTCATCCGGCAGTTTATCCTCTCCCTGCCCCGGGAACTGGACGAGGCGGCCCTGATCGATGGGGCAGGCTATTTCATGATCTTCTGGCGCATCCTGCTGCCGCTCTGCAAACCGGTTCTGGCCACCATCACGGTGATCACCTTCATTGCGGTCTGGAACGACTTCGCCAATCCCCTGATCTACCTCCAGTTGCCGGAGAAGTTCACCCTGGCGGTGGGCCTGAACTACTTTAAGAACTTCCCCGAGATGGGCGGTGAACCTACCCAGCATCTGCTGATGGCAGCCTCGGTCATGATGACTGCGCCCATCATCGCCCTGTTCTTTGCCACCCAGCGCTACTTCGTCCAGGGCATTGTCCTGTCCGGCATCAAGGGCTGATCCGGGCCCGGCGGGCCAGAAATCCTGGCGGTGCGCATCCCAGAACGCCGCAGAAGTCAGTCAACCTGTGGGAACAGCCCCCCCCTGTTCACCCAATCACATTCGTTTTTTTCAGAAGTTCACAGAAAACAGGTTTCACAAGAAAGAGGAGGAACCATGGAGAATCGCAAGTTAAGTCGCCGCAGCCTGCTGAAATGGATGGCCGCCGGCTCGGCTACGGCCGCCCTGGCTGCCTGTGCCCCGGCCGCGGCCCCAGCGGACAGCGGCAGCGGCCAGCAGCAGAGCGCCGAGTCCGCCGCGGCCCCAAGCAAGGACAAGGTGCAGATGAGTGTCGCCACCTTTGCGGCTGAGCTACACGACTGGCAGCGGGAGTTCTCCCGCCGCTGGGCCGAGGAGCACGCAGACCAGGTGGACCTCCAGATCGAAGAGGTGGTCTACAACGAGATGGCCAAGCTACAGCTGGCCCGCTCCGCCTCTGGCACCCTGTGGGACGTGGTCTTCAGCGGCATCAAGTGGTTCCCCTTCTCCGCCTCCAAGAACATGTTCCTGGTGCTGGACGACTTCCTGGCCAACCGGGAGGATGCCAACCTGGATGACTTCTTCTCCACAGCTTTAGCAGGCGGCTACCTGGACGGCAAGCTGTATGGCCTGCCCTACGAGATTCATCCGGGCAACCCGGCGCTGGTGGCCTTCAACGTGGACATGTTGGAGGAAAAGGGGCTGCCTCTGCCCACAGACGACTGGGATGTGAACCAGTACGCCGACCTGGTCGCCCAGGCCACCGATCCCGACAACAAGATCTACGGCACCAACTATCTGCCGGGCAACTACTACGACTTCGAGTCCCTCTCCCGGGCCTACGGCACCGACATCATGGACCCGGAGCGGAAGCAGTTCTGGTTCAACACCGACGAGCTCAACCGGGCGGCGGCCCGCTGGATTGTGGACCTGCGCACCAAGCTCCATGCGGCGCCCTCCCGGGAGGATGCCCAGGGGCTGGACTTCACGGCCGGCGTGCTGGCCACCGCCGTCACCGGCTCCTACAGTGTCAACGGCTGGGGGACCACCATCGGCGACAAGTTCCGTCACGATTGGGCCCTCTTCCCCAAGGGGCCGGATGGCAAGCGGGGCTACACCGCCTTCACCTCCAACTATTCCTGCTCGGCCCAGACCAAAGCGCCGGACCTGGCCGTGGATCTGCTCCTCTACCTTACCTCCACCGAGGCCGGCCTCTGGTCCGCCCTGGAGCAGGGCACAGGGCAGCCCAACGCCCGCCGCTCTGTGTGGGAGAACGAGGAGTTCCTCAGCAAGTCCCATCCCATCTTCCGCCGGATCCTGGACATGTACAACAACCCGGACATTCCTGGTCCGTTCCCCATGCCCTACAACCTGCGCTTCCAGGAACTGCAGGACAACTGGGCCAACACCTCGCCGGACCTGTTCTACGGCGATGTGGAGTATGAGGAGGGCATGCAGATGGTGCAGGAGGCCTGCCAGGAGATCCTGGACCTGCCGCGTGCGTAAGAACGTTCGCTTGGCATAAAGGGTAAAAGCAAAGGGGGCACGGCCAACGGCCATGCCCCCTTATGCTTGTATGCTTGCCCGAACAGATCGAACCAACAGGCGGTCAGGCAGCCAACGCCCCCACGGCCTGATACACCTGACTGCCCCCGATGGCGACCATGGCAAGGGCAGCCACCGCCAGCAACAGCCGGGTGACCTGGGGATTCAGCCGGCCGGCAGACGAAAAGAGAAGGATCAGGGCAAACAGGCCGCCGATGAAGACCACATAAAACCCCAGCACAAAGCTCAGCCCGACGCCCACCGCCTGTTGAAGCCCCTGCATCATGATGGGGCCGGCCACCAGCCCCCAAAAAAGGTAGGGATTCGGGTTCAGAAAGTTGACAATCACCGCCTGCAGCAGGTTCTCACGGACAACCTGCTCGGCCGGTTGAAACTGGGGCGCTGCCCGCCGCAGGGAGAGCAGCAGACGGGCAGCCAGGTAGAGGAGGAAGAGCCCCCCACCCAGACGCAGCAGGTGGAGGAACCAGGCAGGCGTCTGGGTCAGGACCAGGAGCACCGCTGCAATGATGGGGCCATCCGTGATCAAAGGGGCGAAGATAGCCGGCAGGGTACGCCGGAAGCCATGTTGCAACGCCTGGGCAATGACGTACAGTTTAAACGGGCTGGGCGTCAGCACCGTGGGCAACGCCAGGGCCGCCCCCTGCAAAAAATAGAGAACCATCATCGCTTTCTACCCTCTTCAAGTTTTCCTCAGCGCAGTTGTCCACGCCCCTGGATGTTCCACACCACCTCCACCGTCCCGTCCCGAATGCCATAGAGACGGTCGTGGAGGCAGACGGTGGCATCGCCGTAGCCCACCACCATGTCGAAGGCCTCCCCCACCTGCCAGCCCTCCTCAGCAGCAGGCAAGGTGATGATGCCATGCTCGGCCGACAACAGAAAACGCGCCACGGCAAAGGGCAGCGGCTGCGGAGGCGGATACCCCCGGGGGGCGGTCTTAAAGCCGGCATCGCAGATGATCCGATCCGGGGCCGGCCGGCTGGTCACGGTGGTGCGGATGAACAGGGCCGGCTCCAGGGAGATCCCCCACGCCTGGTACGACTGGTCACAGAAGATGGCGCCGCCCGCCTGAATCTCCGTGACACCCGGCAGGAACGGGGTGATCTGATAGGTGCCGCTGCCGCCCGCGCTGACCACCTCCACGGGGATGCCGTGCTCCCTACACAGGGCCACGCTCTCCATCAGCAGCCCGATACTTCGCTCCACACATCGGCGCCTCTCCGCCGGGTCCTCCACAGCCAGGGCGTGGCCCTCCCACGTCATCAGGCCCAGAAAGCGCACACCCGGTGTCTCCAGGATGTGGCGGGCCAGGGCCCGGGTAGGTTCCCCCGGCTGGGTCCCCGCCCGGTGCATGCCCGTGTCCACCTCCACCAGCAGCCCCACCTCCACCCCAGCCGCCCGGGCGGCCGCGGCGATGGCCGCCACATTGCCGGCGTTGTCCACCGCCACCTTCACATCGGCGTGGCGCTGCAGATGTACCAGCCGGGCGATCTTCTGGGGCGTGACCACCTGGTTGGCCACCAGGATGTCCCGGATGCCGGCGGCCGCCATCACCTCGGCTTCACCCAGTTTGGCACAGGTGATGCCGATGGCCCCCGCCGCCAGCAGTTTATGGGCGATGGCCGGCACCTTAATGCCCTTGGTATGGGGGCGCCATTTCACCCCAGCCGCCTGGAAATGGCGGGCCAGCGCGGCAATGTTCCGCTCCAGGCGGTCCAGATCGACCCACAACACCGGCGTATCCAGCTCCGCCTTCCGCAGCCCCACTTCCACTTGCACCATGCTCGGCTCCTTTTTCTATTAGGGGAATTGGGTGATTAGGTTACCAGGGGATTAGGGAATTGGGTGACTGGATGATTGGACGAGGTGTCATCCCCCAATCATCTAATCCCCCCAGTCACTACCCTTCCAGCCAGATGGGGTTGGTCCACGCGCGACCGCCGTGGGCATCCCGCACGGTGATTCGACAGTAGGGGCTGTTGAAGTTGGCCAGGCTCAGGGTGGCTTCCATCAGGCCCGGCTGCGCGGCCGAAACCGAGGCCGCCCCCTTGCCGGTGACGAAGATGCGCTCCGCCGGCGAGCAGCGGACGTAGACCTCCTGGCCGGGGACAACCCGAACATCGAAGATCTGGGGCCCGGTGCTGGAGTAGAAATGGCCGGCCTTCAGCGCCGCCAACAGCGCCTCCGGCGTCAGGTCTTCACTTTTGACGTAGACCCAGCCCCGGGCGAAATCGTGGCGCTGGCGCACGCCGTGGAAATCATCTGCGGCGTAGACGAAGTAGCGATGCCCCCGGCTCAGGAGTACGTCGGTGATGTGCCAGCTGTCGGCCCGGTCGTTGTGGTCCACAGCCACCCCGTTGAAGACCTCGATGGCGTGGATGGGCCCCAGGGCCAGGATGTCGGCCTCGGTCAAGGTATACCACTGGGGATGGGCCGCGGCCACGAAGGCCCCGGCCGCCAGGGCCCGCTGGGCCAACTCAGGCCCGCTCTCCTCCTCCGGCGTGGCGGCAAAATCCAGGGGCAGGCCCACAGCCAGGATGTGCCAGAGCCCGCCCAGTTCGGTGCTACCGCTGTGCAGCTCGGCCCCCAGCAGAGTGGTGAAGTCGTCGGTGCGGTAGGGACGGGTATCCACCAGGGGGAACTCGTAACGGGCCATGAAATGGTCGGTCAGGGCGATAAAGTGGTAACCGTTTTCCCGATACAACTGGCAGACGGCTTCCGGCGTCAGTCCGCCGTCGGACCGGGTGGAATGGGTGTGAAGGTTGCCGCGCCAGAAGCGGCCGGGCAGGTGAAACGGTAAATGCTCCATGGTTGTCCTTTCTGAGCGATTACAGCCTATGATGGCCTGTTTACGCTGTTGTGTACGAATGGCTCCACGCCTGGCGGAAGAGGCGCAGCCAGTTGCCGTGGAGAATGGCCCGGATGTCATCGTCGCTGTAGCCCCGATCGGCCAGCAGACCGGTGAGCTTTTGGAGGTCGGCGATGGTATCCAGGTCGCTGGGCGACTGCTCCCGGCCATAGCCGCCGTCCAGATCGGTGCCGATGGCCGCGTGGCGGCTGTTCCCCGCCAGCTGGCAAATGTGGTCGATGTGATCCACCACTGTTGCCATGGTGACGTCTTCGTTGCTGGTCACGTTGTTGATCCAGCCAGGCTTCAGCATCCAGGCGTCAAAGGCCGCACCGATGACCCCGTCCCGCTGGAAGATGGCCTGGAGCTGTTCGTCGCTGAACTGCCGCTGGTGGGGCACCAGCGCGCGGCAGTTGTTGTGGCTGGCCAGCACCAGCCCGTCGTAGTGCTCCAGGGCCTGCCAGAAGGCCTGGTCGGAACAGTGGGTCAGATCCAGGAGGATGCCCAGGCGCGCCATCTCCCGGAGCAGGGGAACGCCCAGCTCGGTCAGGCCCAGCTCTGTGCCGGTGCCACCACAGTAGCGGCCCGGGCCGTAGTGGGTGGGGCCCAGCAGGCGCAGGCCGGCCTGCCACCACGCCTCCAGCTGTTCTGGATGGAGGATGGGGTCGGCTCCCTCCATGCTGATGATGAAACCCAGGGGCGGCGTCTGGTCCGTCTCCTCGGGGTGGGCGGCGTCCCAGGCCTGCCATTCGGCCACATGGCGTTCCAGCCCCTCCAGGTCGGTGATGATGCGGGCATGTCCTTCCTGTTCCAGCGCCCGGTAGTAGGCCAGCTGGCCGTGGGCCATGCCGTAGGCCTGGGTGGGGGAGTCGTAGTCGATGTGGGGGGCGGGGCGGCCGGTGGAGCGGGCGATGAGGGTGGCGACGCTGAGGAAGATGCGCCCCCGCCGCATCTCCGGGAAGGCGACCGTCCCCTGGGCGCGCCCCTTGCCCGGCACCCGCTGCTCCGTGGTGCGGATGGTGTAGACCGAGCGGAGGAGATCCCGGTTCCAGTTCAGGGCGTTCATGGACAGATCCAAATGGGCGTCGATAATCAACATGGTTGGTTCCTCCTTTTGAATGTACAAATTGAATGTACAAAAATCCCCGTTCTTCTGTCACGCAAGGATGCGTGACCTACGCAACTGCGCACCAGGCCGAAGGTCAGGAGTCCATCCTATCCAGGGCAGGCCGTCAATAGCGCAGAACAGCCGTCACCGGCAGGTGATCCGAGGCGCCCCGGCGGGTGCGCCGGTTGAAGGGCCGGGGCCGGCCGCTGCGGGTGGCCACCAGCGGGTGCCGGAAGATCTGGACGCTCTCCCGATCCAGGGTGAGGCCCCGGCCGGAGACCAGCCCCCGGCTGGCCACGATCTGGTCCAGGATCTGGTACCGGTTGGGGAATTTCTCACCTGTGGAGAGGGAGTCCAGGAAAAAGGTGCCCGTGTTGGGCTGGTGCAAAAATTTCCACATGGCGTTGTAGAGGAAAACATCCTGGGCCCGGTAGTCGGCCGTCTCCCGGCGAAAGTTGTCGATGTCATTGGTGGGCCCGATGACCCGATCCAGCTCGCTGGAGGCCCGCAGGTGGTCGATGACGCTGCGATCCGCCGGCTCATCGTTGAAATCCCCCACCACCATGACCTTGTTCTCCCAGCGGGCCCGCACGGTGGCCAGATCATTGGCCGCCCGCAGGCGCTCGTACTCCTCGGGGCTCACCTTGACGTGCTCTTCCACCAGCAGGGCGATGTGCTCCGCCACGGCAATGCGCAGGGGCTCGCTGCGGTAGCGCCCCAGGCGGCGGGATGGCCAGTGGCTGGCGATAAGCACCAGCCGTTCCCCGGTGGCGTTGATCTCAAACTCCACCTCGAAGACGTCCCGGGTGCGATAGCGGAGGTGAACCAGGTGAGAGCGCATGGCCAGGAGGCTCAGCTTACGCCGGTCGTAGGCCACGGCCACGTCAATCCCCCGCAGATCCCGGGTGCCGCTGGGATCCCGGGCCACGGTCAGGTGCGCATTGCCCATGGCCTCAACCAGGGCAGCCAGCAGATCATCCTTTTCAATTTCTGCCACAGCCAGCAATTCCGGACCGGCGCCGTTGTGGGTGGCGTTCAGCCCCGCGGCCAGGTTGGCCATCTTGGCCCGGAATACCTGAGGGGTCCAGCCGTGGGCAGCGGTGAACTGGAAATCCCGGGAAATGGGATCGTCGTCCGTGTCGAAGAAGTTCTCCAGATTCCACCAGACAAAGCGAATGGTTCCCATGAGAGGTAAGCCCTGCTCGTGTTCAGCTATGCTCAATTGAAGTCTTCGCCGATGATGCGTTCAGGCTCCACCACCAGGAGGACCTGGCTGGCGTCCCGGGTGGCTTCGTGATAGACCCGGGCGCTCTCCTCGTCTTCGTAGTAGCGGCGGATGATCCGCCAGCGCATCTCCTCCTGCAGGGGAGCGCCGTTTTCCACGATGGCCACCCGCCCGCGAATGAGCACGTAGCGGTAATCGGGTGGACAGCCATCCACGCAGATGGTCACCCGGGGATCCCGGCGCAGGTTGCGCACCTTGGCCGTTCGGCTGCTGGTGCTGATGTAGAGGCGTCCCCCTTCGTAGAGGTACCAGACGGGGCTCACCTGGGGCGGGCCATCCCCGGCGTTGGTGGCCACGATGGCGTTGCGGGGCGCCTGGAGAAACGCCTCGATCTGGGTCTGGGTCATGGATGCCATGGTAAGCAGTCACTCCTTTCTGACTGAGCTCCAGAGAGCACCAGGGATTACGACGGGAGCGGACGCCGCAGGTGGCGATAGGGAAAGCGGCTCAGGTTGGCGGTGCAGAGGCCGGATGTGTCCATCTCGATGACGCCGGCTGCGATGGGCAGATAGGCTGCCCGGTAAGCCACGGCCGACTTCACCACGATCATCTTCTGCTGCTCCGGGATCACGCCGACCCCTCGCAGCTGGGCCAGGTCGAAGGGAGGAATTTTTCGCTCAGTCAAGATGATGTTCACGCCGCCGACCCGCAGCCAGACCGTACGCCCCATCTGAATCACGTTGCCGAAGAAAGAGGCGAAATGGTTATCGGGCAGCTCGCAGGTGAAGGTGCCGGGGCTGAGGCGCCGCACTTCTCCCTGGACGGCCACCGGCTGGCCGTGCCAGCGGTCCACTTTGCCGCCCACCGATAGCGACACCTGGGCGCCTTCGCCTGCTTCCCAACAGGCCGCCACCGCCTCCGGGTCGGCCAGGACGATGGTCCCCTCCTGGACGTCATGGGCCAGCATGGCCCGCAGCGCATCGGTGCCGTCACCGGGCGTCCCCCCGCCGATGTTATCGGCCGAATCCACCAGGATGTACGGCCCGCCGGGGCTGGCCAGGGCCTGGGCCACGGCCTCTTCAGGGGGCAGAAAGCGGGGCAGGGCGGCATCCCGGTGGGCCAGCAGGATGTCTGCCAGCTCCTGGGCGTAGCGCCGGGCCAGGGCCGGGTTGTCGTCGGTGGTGACGATGAGGCTGGGGCCGGTATCCGGCGTGTCGGCGTAGGCAAAGCCCCCCATGACGCAGATGGAGATCACAGACGGCTCGGCCCGCATCTCCGCCGCCCGGGCATGGACGGCACGCAGGGGCAGGTCGTCGGTGCCGGTGGCCTGGGGCGCCAGGAGGAGGGGCGGCTGCACCAGGGCCGCGGCGGGGCGGATCTCCCCCTGCAGGAGTTGGGCCATCACCGCCGCCGACTCCAGCCCCCGCGCGTGGGGATCCACATGGGGGTTGGTGTTGAAGGCGATCAGGACGTCGGCCAGCTCCACGGTGGGGCGACCGATGTTGCCGTGCATGTCCAGCACCACCACGATGGGTACGTCTGGCCCTAC
Organism: Litorilinea aerophila; assembly: GCF_006569185.2. Classification (NCBI taxonomy): domain Bacteria; kingdom Bacillati; phylum Chloroflexota; class Caldilineae; order Caldilineales; family Caldilineaceae; genus Litorilinea; species Litorilinea aerophila. The sequence continues at coordinate 52,303 of NZ_VIGC02000026.1, forward strand.
CACGCCCCGCACCGCCTCCAGGGTGTGGCTTTCCGTGTCCAGGCTGATCTCGGTGACCATGGCCCCGTGGAGGGCCAGCAGCACGCCGTCTACGGGCAGGGCGGCTTCCAGCCGGGCCAGCAGTCGCTCCAGGAGGGTCTGGTAGGCGTGGGCAGTGACGATGCCGCCGGGCATGGCGGCGCCGTAGGCTGTGGGCAGCAGGGTCCATCCCCGTTCCTGTGCCCCCTGGATCATGCCCCCGATGGCGGAGCGGGTTTCGGCCATGGCCGTCAGCATGTCCGCGCCCTCGTGGAGGGACTGGGCGGCGAAATCGGCCAGGGTGGTGGGTGTCTCGGCAAAGCTATGGGTCTCGTGGATGATGCCTCCCAGGGCAATACGGGGGGAGCGCCGATCCGCAGATGCGTCCATGTCAACATCCTCCTGGGCTGAACAGGGGCAACGTTTGGGATAGATCTGGGGGAAGGAAACTTCAGGCAGCGCGCAGCAGCAGCGCTGTCGGCTCTTCTAAATTCAGGGAAACGGCCGACGGTAGCGGCGGCAGCACCTGAATCTGGCCCGAGACCAATCCATACAGCCGGCCCTCTAGCGCCCCGTGTTTCAGGGGGGCATACCAGCGGGCATCCAGGGTCCATGGGCGTCCATCCCCTTCCGGCAGCAGCCAGAGTACCTGATGGGGCCGGGCCAGGCCGAGAACCTGTTGGCCATCCACCCCAGGGGCGGGGAGAAGGTGCCAGCGCTCCGGGCTGCTGAACAGCAGGGTGTTCAGGTGGCGCAACAGGTGAAAGAGGGGCCGGGGATTGCAAAGGCGATCCAACAGCCCCGGTGTGACGTCCATGGTGCGGTCCAGATCCATCAGGGGCTCCCCATAGAGGCGGCTGTCGGCCTGGGTCGCCACCGCGGCCAGGGCTTCCACAGCCGCCCGCTGGGCCGCCGCTTCGACCGAGGGCCACTCCATGAGCCAATCCACGGCGCCGATCTGGCGCCACGAATCCAGGGGCAGGTGGGGCACCGTTGCCCATGCCTGGGCAGGATCGAGCCGGCAGAGCACCCGGTGGACGTGGAGATGGGCGGCGGCCAGGCGCGCGTTGAGCTCCTGCAGCTCCTCCGGCATATATCCCAGACGGGTTCGCCGATGCTGTTTACCCGGCACAAACTGCCCGGGCAAAGCCACCGAGAGGCACACCGGCCTGGCCAGCGTTTCCAGCCCGGCGGCCAGGGCTGCCATGTCCGGCCAACGGGTGCCCAGCAGCACAACTTCCACCGTATCCGCCATCTCCGGAATGTCCCGGGCAGGAAACGGATCGCCAGGGCGCCAGAGGCAGGTGGCCGTGATGGAGATCCCCTCCCGCCGCAAAAGGTCCAGGCGCTCCCGCTGAAGGCTATCCTCCAGATCGGAAGCCGGCACCCGTAGATGGCGTACGCCCAGTTCGTAACAGGCCAGGGCAGGGTAATCGTTGCGGGCCGGCTGACGAACCAGGGAAGGCCAGGCGGCCGGCAACGCGGTGCGCCAGGCCAGGGGATGGCGCAGCGACACGCCCAGCGGCGAGTGGGGCAGATCGGGAGCGACCCGGGTTAAGAGGCGCCGGAAGGTCGCGGCCCCGGTCGCGCCACCGGTCCGGATCAGGTGAAGCCGGTAGTCGCCGTCCTCCCCCCGGCGGACCAGGTAAAAGCCCAACTTGGCCACGTCATCACGGCCCTGCTCTGGGGGAGGCGGGCTGGAGAAGAGCTCACCAAAGCCGGGGCGGGTAAAGGAGACGGACGGAACCACCACATAGCGGGCGCCGTGCAGCCGATCGACAAAGGCAAAATGTACGTGGGCCGCAAAGAGCAGCTCCACCCGATGCCGGGCCACCAGCTCCAAGAGCCAGGAGCGGGCCGGCAGGTCGATGTTATCGTAATGGCCCAGGCCGGCTTCCTGGGGATGATCCAGGTAGGGCGGCAGGTGCAGGAAGAGGACCACGGGACTATCGCCCTGGGCTGCCAGGTCCGCTTCACACCAGCGCTGCTGCTCGGCCGCAGCGGGCAATGGGCTGTTGAGAAGCTGGGAATTAAGCACCACAAAGTGGATCCCACCCTGATCCCAGCTATACCAGGAGCGGCCAAAACGACGGTGATAGGCCGCCAGGGATTCCCCGGTCACCCAGGCCGTGGGCATGGTGGGGTCCGGCTTGTCACCCACGTCGTGGTTGCCGGCCACCAGCCGTGGCCGTAGGCCCTGGCTGGCCCATTGGGCGCAGGCCGCATCCACGGCCTGGGGGAAGTCGGGCCGCTCTGGGAATGTCTGCACCAGGTCGCCCAGGTGGACCACCAGGGGAACATCCAGGGCCGCCACCAGCTCCAGGGCGAAGGCCGTGCGGGCACTCTGTTGACGGCGGGAAGAGAACTCCGTCGCCGCCCCGTCAGATTCCAGCATGAAATGGGTATCGGCAATGACCACCCATTCCATGGAGGCCGACGGCAAGAAGGATCGATCCAGGGTCATCCCCATTGCAACAAAAGATCCAGCAGATTGCGGCCCAGGATGAGCTGGACCCCCGTCAGGAACAACAACGTATAGACCAGCCGATTGAACCAGCGGTCGCTGAAGCGTCGGTTGAGGTAGACGCCCAGGCGAACGCCCAGGTAGGCCAGGGGGGACAGGATCAGGATGGTGGTCAGGTTGCCCACCCGCAGCAGGCCCAGATAGGCATACGGAATCAGCTTGATCAGGTTGAGGGCACTGAAGAAGATCACGTTGGTCCCCACGAAAATATCCCGGGGGAGCCGCTGGGGCAGCAGGTAGATGGTGGCCGGAGGTCCGCCCGCGTGGGCCAGGGTGGAGGTAAAACCCGCCGCCGCGCCCAGGAAGACGCCGGCGATGGCTGGCGGCTGGGTCTTGGTCAGCGCGCCCAACAAAAGGGAACGCCCCGCCTGGTAGGCCACAAAGGCCAGGGCCAGCACGCCGATGCCCACCTTGAGCACCCGCTCGTTGTCGCTGAAATAGCCGAAAAAGAGGGCCCCCAGCAGGATGCCCACGATGGCGCCGGGCAACATCCGCTGGATGCTGGGCCGATCATAGGTGTGCCAATAGTGGCGCAAAGAGAAAATATCCGCAATAATGAGAAGAGGCAGCAACAACGCTGCTGCATCGGTCACCGAGATGGTGAGTGCCATGAGCGGGGTGGCGATCACACCGACACCACCGCCGAATCCAGCCTTGGCCACCCCGATGAGCACAATGGCCAGAACAGCGGTTACCCAAAACATGGGCGGATAATGGGGCAACGACAACGACACAGGGTAGCTTTCTAGTTGGGTGTGTCTGAAAGAGTTGAAGCCAGTTTCGAGAAAAACGCTCGAGTTTGGTACAGACCCGCTGTTGCAATTTGTACCAGAGCCATTGTAACATTGCCCTGGTGAAGTAGCAATCATCCAGGGGGCGTGTGCCAGAGATAAAGACCCGGCCAGAACCGATGAGATCCCCTGCTCCAGTGGTTCGGGCCAAGGTACGCTCCTCACCCCCGACACCCACGCTGATCCACGAAGACGTGCCCCAAGGCCGCTTTTCCAGCGCCGCGGGCGCGCAGAAAGAGGGTGAAGACAACCCATGGCAGGGAGGATTCTGGCCATCTGCTTCGACTGTGGCGACACTTTGGTGGATGAAGGGACCGAAGTCAAAGATGACTCTGGTGTGACCTTACGGGCAGAACTGATTCCAGGAGCCGCCGAGACAGTGCGAGAGCTGAAACGCCGCGGCTATCCCCTGGCCCTGGTTGCCGATGGGCCGGTGGGCACCTTTCACCATGTCCTGACCCAGCACAACCTGCTGGATCTCTTCGATGTCTTCGCCATCTCCGGCGAGCTGGGCGTGGAAAAGCCCCACCCGGCCATCTTCCACTACGCCCTCTCCCGGCTGGGGATCCACCCACCGGACTACCGGCGCACGGTCATGGTGGGCAACAACCTGGCCCGGGACATCAAGGGCGCCAATCACATGGGCATGATCAGCGTCTGGCTGGACTGGGCCCCCCGACGGGCCAAGGTACCAGCCGACCCCGGTGAGGTGCCCCAGTTCACCATCAAGGAACCCCTCCAACTGTTACAGCTCATCGATGAATTGGAAAAGGCACTGTCATGAGCCAACAGCCATCCCAGCCCCATCGTCCCTCGGGCCGACGCACCATCCAAATCGTCTGCCACAAGGGCGCCAATGAGTACGCGCCGGAAAATACCTACGCCGCCGCCCAGCTCTGCATCGACTGGGGCATGGACTACGTGGAAATCGACGTCAACACCAGCAAGGACGGCGTCCTCTACCTCTTCCACGGACCCCAACTGGAGGAGACCACCAACGGCGTGGGCTACTTTTCGGATCTCACCGCCGCGGAGATCGACCAGTTGGATGCAGGCAGCTGGTTCGACCCCCGCTTCGCCGGCGAACGGGTCCCCCGGCTGGAGGAATTCCTGCGCTGGATCAAGGGCAAGGCCAAAGTCTTCCTGGATGTGAAGGCCGCGGATCTCTCCCGGCTCATCGCGCTGATCTACGAAATCGGCCTGGAGGATGACTGCTTCTTCTGGTTCGGCAAGGACGAAGACGCGCTGCGCTTCCGCCAGCTGGACCGCCGGCTGGCCCTGAAGATGAACGTGGCCAGCGTGGAGGATGTGATCCAGGCCCACGAACGCTACCACGCCAACATCGTGGAAGTCTCCCTCCAGGACATGAGCCAGGCCCTGGTGGATGAATGCCGCCGCCGGGGACTCCAGATCATGATCTATCACCGACAAAAGGATCCCGTCGGTTTCCGCCAGATCCTGGACTGGGGGGTGGACATGGTCAACCTCAACCACGGCGACCTCTTTGCCCGCATCGCCGCCGAATACGTGCCATCCGGCGGCGGCGCCAGCCAGACGACGCCCCGCCCCAGGCGGGTGGTGCTCTTCGTGCTGGGCGGCTGCCGGGCTGATGCCATCTCCCATGCCATCTCTGCCGCCACCGCCCCCACCCTGCACCGCCTGATGGCCCAGGGCGCCTGGACCCTCTCCGCGCAGACCGTCACCCCGGCCATCGCCCTGCCCTGCCTGGCGTCCCTTTTCCTCTCCAGCCACCCGTCCCGCCACGGCATCACCACCAACCGCTGGACGCCCCCGTCGCCGGCCATCCCCAGCCTGGTTCAGGTCATCAGCCAGGCCGGCTACCAGACCGCCGCCTTCTACACCTGGGAGCCCCTGCGAGACCTGGCACCCCCCGGCACCCTGGAGCTGGCCTTCTACCGGCGGCTCAGCGAAGATGGCTTCCACCAGGTGGGCCAGATGGCGGCCACCACCATCGCCCGCCTGCTGCCCACCTTCGCCTTCGTCTACCTGGACGCCACCGACGGCGTCGGCCACCGGGACGGCTGGATGTCGCCCACCTACCTGGAAGCCCTGCGCCGCACGGACGAGATCCTGGGCCAGGTCATCCAGGAGCTGGAGGCGGTGGGAGCGCACCAGGAGACGGTCTACCTGGTCGTGGCGGATCACGGCGGCCACGACCACGGCCACGGGGCCGCCCGCGCCGAGGACACCACCATCCCCTGGATCATCAGCGGGCCGGGCATCCGCGCCAACCATCGGCTCTCCACCCCGGTGGACATCATCGACACCGCGCCCACCATTCTGCGCTGCCTGGGCCTGGACGCGCCGGCCAGCTGGCAGGGGCAGGTTGTAGCCGAGGCTTTCGAACCCCAGGCGGAAACCGTCCCCATGGGCGAGGCCAGCAGGTAACCCCACCTGGCAGATGGAGTGAACCATGAACCGCAGCAAGACCTTTTTCAGCGAATCCGGCGTGGCCGGCTTTACCCATCGGGCCTTCACCCGCTCCATGGGCTACGACGACGAGGAGATGGCCCGACCCGTCATCGGCATCTGCAACACCTACAGCGAGCTCAACAACTGCCATCAACACTTTCGGGAACTCTGCGAGGCCGTGAAGCGGGGCGTGCTGGAGGCCGGAGGGCTCCCCCTGGAGTTTCCCACCATCTCCCTGGGCGAGATCTTCCTCAACCCCACCTCCATGCTCTACCGCAACCTGGCCGCCATGGACACCGAGGAAATGATCCGGGCCCAGCCCATCGACGGAGTGGTGCTGCTGACCGGCTGTGACAAGACCACCCCGGCGGCGCTCATGGGCGCGGCCAGCGCCGACCTGCCCGCCATCCTGGTGGGCGGCGGCCCCATGCTCAACGGCCACTTCCGGGGACAGATCCTGGGCGCGTGCACCGACTGCCGCCGCCTCACCGCGGAATACCGGGCCGGTACCCTGGACGAAGCCACCTACCGGGAGATCGAGGACGGCATCGTGCGCAGCCCCGGCCACTGCATGGTCATGGGCACCGCCTCCACCATGAACACCCTGGCCGAGGCCCTGGGCATGGCCCTGCCCAACAACGGCGCCATCCCCGCGGTGGACGCCCGGCGCCTGCGCCTGGCCACCGCCGCCGGCCGGCGCATCGTCCACCTGGCCCGGGAAGGCATCCGCCCCTCCCAGATCATGACGCCGGAAGCGTTCCACAACGCCATCGTGGTGCTCAACGCCCTGGGCGGCAGCACCAACGCGGTGGTCCACCTGCCGGCCATCGCCCGCCGCCTGGGCATCGAGCTGCCCCTGGAGCGCTTCGACCAGATCAGCCGACGCACGCCGGTGATCGCCAACGTGCGCCCCATCGGCCGCTACCAGATGGAGGACCTCTACTACGCCGGGGGCACTGCAGCCCTGATCAAGGAGCTCCTGCCTTTGCTCCACGGCGATGCCCCGACCGTGACCGGCCGCACCCTGGCGGAAAATGTGCAGCAGGCCACAGTCCAGGATGCCGACATCATCCGGCCCCTGGACAACCCCCTCCAGCCGGAAGGGGGCATCGCGGTGCTGCGGGGCAACCTGGCGCCCGACGGGGCCATCATCAAGCAGGGCGCGGCATCGCCCCACCTGCTCCAACACCGGGGGCGGGCCGTGGTCTTCCGGGGGATGGACGACCTGCGGGCCCGGCTGGACGACCCGAACCTGGACGTGAAACCGGACGATGTGCTGGTCCTGCAGAACGTGGGGCCGGTGGGTGGGCCCGGCATGCCCGAGGTGGGCAACTTCTCCATCCCGGCCAAGTTGCTGCGGGAAGGGGTGCGGGACATGGTGCGCATCTCCGACGCGCGCATGAGCGGCACGGCGTTTGGCACCATCGTCCTCCATGTGGCGCCGGAGAGCGCGGTGGGCGGTCCCCTGGCCCTGGTGCAGGACGGCGACGAGATCGAGCTGGACGTGCCCAACCGCCGCCTGATCCTCCACGTGGATCCGGCCGAGCTGGAGCGGCGCCGGGCTGCCTGGCAACCGCCCCGGCCCGCCTTCCGCCGGGGCTATGGCTGGCTCTACCTCCAGCATGTGCTTCAGGCGCCCCAAGGCTGCGACTTCGATTTCCTGGCCGGCAGCGACCCTGTCACCGCCCAGGAACAGCCCAAATTCTGAAAGCTCATCTCCCAAATGGGTGCGAACCTGTCTGGTTCCCTGGGAAATCGGGATGGGCAGCACACATTTGTGGTAGATGAGCCATCTCAAGAGGCACTGGCCCATGTTTCAAGCCGATCCCAACCGGATCTACTTCCAGGCCCACCGGGGCAGCGTGGATGAACGGCCGGAAAACACCCTGGTCGCCTTCCGCCATGCCTGGCACTTTCCTGGCGCCATCCCCGAAACGGACGTGCGCACCACCCGAGACGGGGTGCTGATCTGCCTCCACGACGCCACCCTGGCCCGCACCACCGACGCGCCCGACGAGTACAAAGATGTGCCCGTCTCCCGGCTGACCGAAGCGGAAGTGCGTCGCTGGGATGCCGGCGTCCGCTTCAGCCCGGCCTACGCCGGCCAGCACGTCCCCACCCTGCGGGAAGTGCTGGCCGAGCTCAGCGGCCACCCAGAGCGGGCCCTCTACCTGGAGGTCAAGGACGCCGACTTCCAGGCCCTGGGCCGGCTCCTCGATGAATACGGCGTGTGGGACCAGATCCTCTTCATCGCCGGGAATCCCGCCTGGCTCCTGGAGCTGCAGCGCCTCTTTCCCGGCGTGCCCACCATGACCTGGCTCAGCGGCTCCCCAGAGAAAATTCAGGCCGGCTTCGAACATCTGGCCCGGACCGACTTCGCCGGCATCACCCAGCTCCAGATGCACCTGCACGCTGCAGCCGATCAGGACGCCATCCGCTACCTGTTGGATGAAGCTTTTTTGCAGTACGCCCAGGAGCGCCTGCGGAAGGTGGGCGCCGTCCTTCAGTTGCGGCCCTTCCGCTTCGACGGTCCGTCCCTGCGCCGGCTGATCGACCTGGGCGTACACTGGTTCGTCGCCGACGCGCCCGAGCAGTTCAGCGCAGCCCTGGCGGCCGCCCGGCGGTGATGCCGCGCCGCCGCTCCAGCCCGATTCGAGTCAACCTTTGGTCAACAGTCAACCTGCCAGCACCCAACGGATGAATCCCCCATGAACCATCGCCATCTGCACACCCACCGGCTGCCAGGCCTGGTCCTTCGCAGCCACGAATTCCAACTGCCCCTGGACTACGCCGACCCCGACCGGGGCGAGATCACCGTCTACGCCCGGGAGGTGGTGGCGGCCGGGCATGAGGACAAAGAGCTGCCCTGGCTGCTCTTCCTGCAGGGCGGCCCCGGCTTCGGCGCGCCCCGGCCCCTGGAAAATCAGGGCTGGCTCAAGCGGGCCCTGGCCGAGTTCCGGGTACTCCTGCTGGACCAGCGGGGCACCGGCCTCAGCAGCCCGGCCACGGCCCAGACCCTGGCCCGCCTGGCCACGGCCCGGGAGCAGGCCGACTACCTGCGCCACTTCCGGGCCGATGCCATCGTCCGGGACGCGGAAGCCATCCGCCGGATGCTGGTGGGCGAGGATCGGCCGTGGAGCGTGCTGGGCCAGAGCTTCGGCGGATTCTGCGCGGTCCACTACCTCTCGGCCGCGGCGGAGGGGCTGCGGGAGGTGCTGATCACGGGGGGGCTGCCACCCCTGGAGCGGCCGCCGGATCACGTCTATCGGGCCACCTACCGGCGGGTGCTGGAGATGAACCGCCGCTACTATGACCGCTACCCGGAGGACGTGGCCCGGGTCCAGGAAATCGTGGCCCATCTGCAGCGGGAGGAGGTGCGCCTGCCCACCGGAGACCGGCTCCCCCCCCGCCGTTTCCAGCAGTTGGGCATCGCCTTCGGCAGCAGCACCGGCTTTGAGGAGGTCCACTACCTGCTGGAGCAGGCTTTTGTGGCGGGCCGCCAGGGCCGGGAACTGAGCTACCCCTTCCTGCGGGGCGTGGAGAATGCCCAGTCCTTCGACACCAACCCCATCTACGCCATCCTGCACGAGGCCATCTACTGCCAGCACCAGGCGTCCCGCTGGTCGGCGCAACGGGTACGCCGGGAATTTCCAGACTTTGAACCCGCGGCGGGCAGGCCGGTCTACTTCACCGGCGAGATGGTCTATCCGTGGATGTTCGAGGAGTATGGGGCATTGCGCCCCCTGCGGGAGGCGGCGGAGATCCTGGCGGGCTACGAGGGATGGCCCCAGCTCTACGACGTGGCCACCCTACGGGCCAACCGGGTCCCCTGCGCTGCGGTCATCTACTACGACGACATGTACGTGGAGCGGGAATTTTCCGAGGAAACGGCCCGCCAGATCCGGGGCATGCGCATCTGGGTGACCAACGAGTACCAACACAACGGCCTGCGGGCTGACGGCGAACGCATCCTGGAGCGCCTGTTGGCCATGGCCCGGGGCGGATGAGGAGGAAGCATGCAAGCACATCGCATTTTGCTGGTGCTGGGCGGCACCTACCATGACTTCGATGGCTTTGCCGCCACCCTGACGCCGGTGTTGGCCCGGGGAGGCGCCCAGGTGGAGGCGACCTATGAGCTGAATCGCCTCCACGATCTGGGCGATGTAGACGTGGTGATCCTCTACACCTGCCTCAGCGGCCCCACGGCAGAGGCGCCGGACGCGGCGGGCATCGACGAGGGCCAGGCCCGCTCCCTGGCGGAATGGGTGGCCAGCGGCGGCGGGCTCTTGGCCCTGCATGCAGCCACCGTCTCCGCCCGCAACAACCCGACCCTGCGTGGGCTGATGGGCGGCGCCTTTGAAAGCCATCCGCCCCAATTCGCCTTTACCGTCTATCCCATGTACGGCCCCCACCCCATCACCGAGGGCATCGAGGCCTTCACCGTCCACGACGAGTTTTACATCCAGATCTACGAGCCAGACGTGGCCATTCACATGGTCGCCATGGACCGGGGTCTCTGTCACCCCATGGTCTGGAGCAAAGGGGTGGGCCAGGGACGGGTGGCCCACATCGCCCTGGGCCACGGCCCGGCCGTATGGAGCCTGCCGGCCTACCAGCAGCTGGTGGGGCAGGCAGTGGGATGGTTGGGGGAGCGCCGGGGGTAACGGGCGGCCTGTTACGCCTTCTCCGCCACGCCCAGGGTCGCCAGGATCTGGGTCACCTCCTGGCGCTCCGCTTCGGACAGCTCGGAGATGGGCGGGCGGACTGTCCGACTGCACAGCCCCATCTGGGCCATGGCTTCCTTCACCGCGGAGACGTTGTTGGCGTTGTTGCGCCGGGCCCGCAGCTCCTCAAAAGGGCGCACCTGGGCCCAGATGGCCATGGCCCGGGCGTAGTCCCCCTGTTCCAGGGCCTGTTGCATCTGCAGGGAGGGCCCGGTGATCACGTTGACCAGGCCGGAGGTAAAGCCGTGCGCGCCGCCGGGCCAGAAGAAGGGCGCCCACGATTCCGCGATGCCGCAGATCCAGGCCAGGCGGTCCGGCCCCACCTGGCGCACCAGGGTGGCGAAGAGCTGGGGATTGGCCACGGCATATTTCACGCCCACAAAATTGGGGCAGGCGTCGGCCAGGCCGCCCAGGGCCGCCGCGCCGATGGCCGCGTCCCGCACATAGGGCACCACGCCCAACGCCGGCACCGCGTCGGCAATGGCCTTGTGATAGGCGATCCAGCCTTCGTCAGAGCGGTAGGGGTGTACCGGCTGGTGGACCATCACCGCGTGGGCCCCCAGGGAGGCGGCATCCCGGGCCATGGCAGCGGCCGTGGCGGCATCGAAGCCCACGCCGGCCAGCACCAGTGCCTTGCCCTGGGCGCCGGCTACCGCGGCCTGGACTGCGGCTCGATGCTCTTCAGGCGTCAGGGAATAGAATTCGCCGGTGTTGCCGTTGGGCGTCACCACCGTGATGCCGCCGGCCACCATCCGCTCCACCAGGGCGGCGTAGGTGGCGAAATCGGCCTCCCCACTTTCGGTGAACGGGGTCACCGGGATGGCCGAGACGGTGTGTAGGGCCTGTTGAATGGCGCTCAGTTCCATTGGAGTCCTCCCTGAAGGGTGCATGCACGGTCGTTACAGCCAGGGTTATAACACGGGGTTGCCGGTTTGAGCAATTCCCCTGGCTACGGTTAAACTTAAGGGCAGTGATGCCATCACGCCGCTCCCATGGTGCCACATGCCAGGCACAGCACAAAAAACTCCCATTCAACCCGTAGAAAGCAGGGTATCGTTGTGAAGATCACCAAACTGGAAACCTTCCTGGTCAAACCCCGCTGGCTTTTTCTGAAGATTCACACCGACGAAGGCCTGGTAGGCCTGGGCGAACCCATCCTGGAAGGGCGAGCGCGGACCGTGGCCCAGGCAGTGGCCGAAGTGGAGCCCTACCTGGTGGGCAAAGATCCCACCCGGGTGGTGCACCACTGGCAGGCCATCTACAAGCATGCCTTCTACCGGGGCGGACCCATCCTCACCAGCGCGCTCTCGGGCATCGAGCACGCGCTGTGGGATCTGGCCGGCAAGGCCGTGGGGCTGCCGGTGTACAAGATGCTGGGCGGCCCCCTGCGGGATCGCATCAAGGTCTACAAAGGCATCGGCGGCGGCAGTGTGGAAGAGGCCGTGGCCAATGCCAAAGCCGCAGTGGAACGGGGCTTCATCGCCATCAAGACCGGCGTGGGCGGCCCCCGCCCGGCCCGCATCATCGAGACCCCCGGCTTCGTGGACCACGTGGTGGAGCGCTTCGCCGCCATCCGGGAGGCCGTGGGCAAGGAGGTGGACATCGCCATCGACTTCCACGGCGCGGTCAGCCCCCAGACGGCCATGCTCCTCATCAAGGCCCTGGAGCCCTACCAGCCCCTCTTCGTGGAGGAGCCGGTCCAGTGCCAGAACGTGGACGTCCTGGCCGACATCGCCCGCAAGACCCATCTGCCCATCGCCACCGGCGAACGGATCTTTACCAAGTGGGGCTTCCGGGAGATCCTGGAAAAGCGGGCCGCCTCCATCCTCCAGCCCGACATCTCCCACGCGGGCGGCATCTTCGAAGCTCGCCTCATCGCCGGGATGGCCGAAGCCTACTACGCCGCCATCGCGCCCCACTGCCCCCTGGGGCCCATCTCCCTGGCCGCGGGCATCCACCTGGACGCCTCCATCCCCAACTTCCTGGCCCAGGAACACACCACCTTTGGGGAAGGCTACCTGAAGCAGCCCTTTACCTTCAAGGACGGCTACCTGGAACTGCCCACCGGCCCCGGCCTGGGCATCGAGCTGGACGAGGAAGCCCTGGCCGACAAGATCGGCCACGACTGGCGCAACCCCGAAACCTATCACCCGGACGACGGCGCGGCCATCGACTGGTAGGAGAGAGCCATCATGAAAATCACCTCTGTCAAAACCGCCGCCACCCGCGGCCACGGCATGCACCTCTGGGTCAAAGTGGAGACCGACGCCGGCATCACCGGCCTGGGCGAATGTGTCCACGGCGGCAAGCAGGCCATCGCCATTATCCAGAACCTGGCGCCCCGCCTCATCGGCCGGGACCCCTTCGCCATCGACGCCATCTTCGAAGAGCTGCGGCGCAGCCACGTCTTCGATGGCGGCTTCGCCGGCGCCCTCATCACCGCCCTGACCGGCATTGAGATCGCGCTGTGGGACCTGAAGGGCAAGGCCCTGGGCGTGCCCGTCTACGAGCTGCTGGGCGGCAAGTTCCGAGACAAGATCCGGGTCTACGCCGACTGCCAGGTGGAGCCCGGCATGAACTTCGACGAGATCCAGCAGGTGGTGGACCAGGTGCTGGAGCGAGGCTTCACCGCCCTGAAGATCGACCTGGACATCCACGCCTATGGCCACGCCGGCAGCGAGGTGGCCGGCTTCACCAAGGACAAATTCAACTACACCGCGGGCCAGTGGGAACACGAGCGCATGGTGGAGATGGTGGAGATGGTCACCCGGGCCGCGGGCAAAAACGTGGACGTGGCCGCAGATGTCCACACCCGGCTGGATGTGCCCAGCGCCATCCGCCTGGCCCGGGACCTGGAGCAGTTCCACCTCCTCTGGCTGGAAGAGCCGGTGCCGGCGGAGAACATCGACGCCATGCGGGAAGTCACCCGCTCCACCAGCACCCCCATCTGCAGCGGGGAGAACCTCTACCTGCGCCACGGCTTCCGGGAGCTCATCGAGAAGCAGGCCGTCAACATCATCATGCCGGACATCCCCAAGTGTGGCGGCCTGTCGGAGTGCCGCAAGATCGCCAACCTGGCCGAAATCTACTACATGCCCTTCGCGCCCCACAACGTCTCGTCGCCCATCGGTACCCTGGCCTCGGCCCATGTCTGCGCCACCGTGCCCAACTTCCTGGTGTTGGAGTTCCACTGGCTCCACCGGGACTACTGGACCACCATCATCCAGGAAAAGACCGACATCATCCAGGACGGCTACATCACCCTGACCGACCGGCCCGGCATCGGCGTGGAGCTGGACGAAGAGGTGGCCCGCCAGTACCAGTTCCCGGGCACCACCTGGTTCGAATAACGATGACGTCATCAAGGAGGAGCCCATGAGCAAGCGCAAGGTTCTGATCACCGGTGCGGCCGGCCGCATCGGCAGCTTCCTCACCCGACAGTGGGTGGACCGCTATGACCTGGTCCTGACCGACATCCGCACCCCAGCCGACAGCCACGGCTTCCCCTTCATCCAGGCCAACCTGGCCGACTTCGAAGCCGTGGTGCCCCTCTGCCAGGGGGTGGACACGGTGGTGCACCTGGGCGCCGACCCCAGCATGCAGGCCACCTGGGAGAGCCTGCTGCCCAACAACGTCATCGCGGTCTACAACGTCTTCGAGGCCGCCCGACGGGCCGGCTGCCGTCGAGTCATCTTCGCCAGCAGCGTCAACGCCGTCTTCGCCTACCCACCGGACGTCCAGGTGACCACCACCCATCACCCGGTGCGCCCGCCCAACCTGTACGGCGCCAGCAAGGCCTGGGGCGAGGCCGTGGCCGCCTACTACGGCACCCAGACGCCCCTCTCGGCCATCTGCCTGCGCTTCGGCTGGGTGGTGGACCGGAACAGCCCCGAGATCCGGGTGGATCACCCGTACATCGACATCACCCTGACCTACGAAGACCTGACCCGGCTGGTGACCGCGGCCATCGAAGCCGATGACAGCCTGGACTACCGGGTCTTCCATGGGGTTTCGAACAACCGATGGAAACGGCTGGACATCAGCGACGCGCGGGAAATCCTGGGCTACGATCCCCAGGACGACGCCTTCGAGCTGGCCAAACAGAACGCGAGCCAGTAGCGGAAAGGATCCACACCATGCCCACCAACATAGACAGGCACCTTCAGCAGGTCTGCCAGGAAGGGCTGATCGCCATCGTGCGGGGCAACTTTCCCACCCCGCGCCTCCTGGAGATCGCCGACACCCTCCAGGACGCGGGCGTCCTGGTCATGGAAGTCACCCTCAACACCACCGGCGCGCTGGACGCCATCGCCCGCCTGCGGGAACGCTTCGGCGACCGTATGCTGGTGGGCGCCGGCACCGTGCGCACCCGGGCCCAGTTTGAAGAAGCGGTGGCCGCCGGCGCCCAGTTCACCGTGGCCCCCAACCTGGACCTGGCCACGGTGGAGCAGGCCCAGGCTCGAGATGTCCTCCACCTGCCTGGCATCTTCACCCCCACCGAGGCCGAGACCGCGTACCGGGCCGGCTGCAAGGCGGTCAAGCTCTTCCCTTCGGACGTGGTGGGGCCCAAATATCTCAAGGCCCTGCGCGCGCCCCTGGACGACATCCTCTTCATCCCCACCGGCGGCGTGACGCCCGAGAACGTGGGCGACTATATCCGTGCCGGCGCGGCCGCGGTCGGCCTGGGCAGCGCCCTGGTCACCGGCCCGGACCAATCCCGGGAAGATCTCATGGCCCGCGCCCACAAGATCCGCCAGGCATGGGAGGAAGCCAAGCGCCCATGAGTACGCAACCACGTTTCGATGTGACCACCACCGGCGAGGCCATGCTGCGCCTCAGCGTGCCGGTGGGCGTACGCCTGGAGACGGCCGACCGGCTGGACATGCGCCCCGGCGGTGCCGAAGCCAACCTGGCCGTGGCCCTGGCCCGCCTGGGCCGCCGCAGCGCCTGGGTGGGCGGCCTGCCCAAGAATCCCCTGGGCCGCAACCTGGCCAACCACCTGCGGGTAGCCGGCGTGGATCTGGAAGGGGTCGTCTGGTCCAACGAGGGGCGCATGGGCACCTACTACGTGGAGTTCGCCGCACCGCCCCGGGCCACCCAGGTCATCTACGACCGGGCCAATTCCTGCGCGGCCCGCCTCACCCCCGGAGACATCCCCTGGGACTACCTGCTGGACACCCGGCTGATCCACCTCACCGGCATCACGCCGCCCCTCTCCCCCGGCTGCAAGGCCATCGTGGAAGAGGCGGTACGCCGGGCCCGTCAGCAAGGGGTGGCCATCAGCTTCGATGTGAACTTCCGCAGCAAGCTCTGGACGCCCCAAGAAGCCGCCGAGACCATCGTCCCCCTGGTCCAGGAGATCGACCTCTTCTTCTGTGGCCGGGGCGACGCCCGCAACCTCTTTGGCCTGGACGGCCCGCCGGAGGAGATGGTGCAGCGGCTGGCAGAGATCACCCACGCGCGGCTGGTGGTCATGTCCCTGGCGGAGGCCGGCGTCCTGGCCTTCGATGGACAGGACTTCCACCACGAGCCGGCCCAGCCGGTCCAGATCATCGACCGGCCCGGCGCCGGGGATGGGCTGGCCGCGGGCGTCATCCACGGCTGGCTGGACGGCGACCTGCGCCGGGGCCTGCAGACGGGGGTGGTGCTGGCGGCCTTGGCCCTGAGCCAACACGGTGATATGATCGTCACCACCCCCGAGGAAGTGGAATCCCTGATCCAGGCCAGCCACACGACCCTGGTCCGCTAACCTCCGGCGGGCCGGGGTAGATGCCGCTTCCAGGGGAAACACGGTAGAGCCACAGATTGTACAGAGAATACCGATTGTCTAACCAAAAGGCATCGTGGTAGGACTACTCGTAGGCCCGGTATAGAAACCGGACCTACGAAGTCATGAGCACTACTTTGCCAGAGAATCTTCGCCAGAGAATCGGTATCATTCCACGGGGAGGAACGCGATGGCGCAATCACGCCGATTTGCCATTCTGGCCCAACGGGACATCAACCAGGAAACCTTCGTGGAGCCGTGGCCCAAAGCTGGCCTGGTGGTGACCGACAGCCCGTATGACCCCCAGCCCAGCCTGCGCATGGAAGGGGGCCGGGTCGTGGAGATGGACGGCCGCCAGCGGGCCGATTTCGACATGCTCGACCTGTTCATCGCCGACCACAGCCTGGACCTGGCCGTGGCCGAGGAAGCCATGGCCACCCCCTCCCAAACCATCGCCCGCATGCTGGTGGACATCAACGTCCCGGCCGCGGCCGTCCGGCGGCTGGCCCGGGGCTGCACCCCGGCCAAGCTCTGCGACATCATCCGCCACATGAACGTGCTGGAGATGATGGTGGGCCTGGGCAAGATGCGGGTGCGCCGCACGCCGGCCAACCAGGCCCACGTCACCAACTGGCGGGAACACCCGGCCCTGCTGGCGGCAGACGCGGCCGAAGCCAGCCTGCGGGGTTTCGCCGAGGTGGAAACCACCGTGCGGGTGGCCCGCAACGCGCCCTTCAACGCCCTGGCCGTGCTCATCGGCACCCAGACGGGCCGGGGCGGCGTGCTGACCCAGTGTGCCGTGGAGGAAGCCCTGGGCCTGCGCCTGGCCATGAAGGGGCTCACCACCTACGCCGAAACCCTCTCCGTCTACGGCACCGAGCGCACCTTCGTGGACGGCGACGACACCCCCTGGTCCAAGGCCTTCCTGGCCTCGGCCTACGCCTCCCGGGGCGTGAAGGTGCGCTTCACCTCCGGCACCGGCTCCGAGGCCCTCATGGGCAACGCGGAGGGCTGCTCCATGCTCTACCTGGAGGCCCGCTGCCTGCAGGTAGTGCGGGGCGCGGGCAGCCAGGGTGTCCAGAACGGCTCCATCTCCTGCATCGCCCTGCCCGAATCCCTGCCTGGCGGCGTGCGCGCGGTGTTGGCCGAAAATTTGCTGGCCTCCATGCTCGGGCTGGAAGTGGCCTCGGGCAACGATGCCCTGGCCTCCCACTCGGCCATCCGCAAGTCGGCCAAGCTGATGCTCCAGTTCATCCCCGGCACCGACTTCATCTTCTCCGGCTACAGCGCCGTGCCCAAGCGGGACAACCTCTTCGGCGGCGGCAACTTCGACGCCGAAGACTTCGACGACTACAACGTCCTCCAGCGGGACATGCAGGTGGACGGCGGCCTGCGCCCCATCACCGAGGAAGAGGCCCTGGCCATCCGCCGGGAGGCCGCCCGGGCCATCCAGGCCGTGTACGCCGAGCTGGGCTTCCCCCCCATCAGCGACGAGGAGGTGGAGGCTGCGGTCATCGCCCACAGCAGTGACGACATGCCCGAGCGGGACCTGGTGGCCGATCTGGAAGCGGCGGACCGCTTCCTGGCCGGCGAAGAAGGCATGCTGACCGTGGTCCAGGCCTTGCACCGCCGGGGCTTCACCCGCACCGCCCAGAACATCCTGGAGATGGGGCGCCAGCGGGTGGCCGGGGATTACCTGCAGCCGTCGGCCATCTTCGACCGCCACTTCCGGGTGCTCAGCGCCATCAACGACCCCAACGACTACACCGGCCCGGGCACCGGCTACCGGGTGGAGGGCGAACGCTGGCAGGAGATCCAGGCCATTCCCCAGGCCCGCCCGCCCCAGGATTTCATCAAGGACCAGGTGGGCGAGCCGTGCAAACGGCTGGTGGAGATTGGGCCGGCCAAACCGGGCACCCGACCAGAGGAGATCATCGTGGCCGTGGGGCCCGCCTTTGGCAAGGAGTTGACCCGCACCATCGGCGGCCTGGACCACGAGGCGGTGCTGGCCGCCATCCTCACCGGCGTGGCCAGCGAGGGGCTGGTGGCCCGCATCGTCAAGGTCAAGCACAGCTCCGACTGCGCGGCCATCGCCACCGTGGGCGCCGAGCTGAGCGGCTCCGGCATTGCCATCGGCCTCCAGTCTCGGGGCACGGCCATGATCCAGAAGCGGGGGCTGGCCCGACTCAACAACCTGGAACTCTTCCCCCAATCCCCCAGCCTGACCCTGGACACCTACCGGGAGATGGGCCGCAACGCCGCTCGCTACGCGAAGGGCGAAAAGCCCAAACCGGTGGCCGTCAAAATCGACAACTGGGCGCGGCTCAAGCTCATCGTCAAGACCACCCTCCTCCACCAACGGGAGACCGAACAGGTCCGGGATGAGCCGCCCGCCGAACTCTTCTTCGACTGGGAGCCGGACGTATGAGCCAGAATGGACGCTACCGATACCCCCTGATGGACCATGCCCGGGAGTCCCTGCAGGCTGCCAGCGGCCGCAAGCTCAACGACATCGACCTGGAGGCTGCCGCTGCCGGCGAGCTAAATCCGGCCGACCTCCAGGTGGGGGCAGAGACCCTGCGGGCCCAGGCTGCCATTGCCGCCGAGGCCGGATTCCCCGAGCTGGCGGCCAACCTGACCCGGGCGGCCGAGCTGACCGCGGTGCCCAACGAGGAGCTGCTGCGCATGTACGAGCGCCTGCGGCCGGGCCGGAGCACCTACGACGAGCTGCTGGAGATGGCCCACACCCTGGAAGAGACCTACCAGGCCCCGGTGACCGCGGCCTTCGTGCGGGAGGCGGCCCACGTCTACCGCCTGCGCGGGCTTTTGAAGCGGACATGACCACCCTGCTGGCCCAGATTGCGCCCCAGCGCAGCACCCAGTACACGGAGCTGGCCACGACCCTGGCGCCCCACGAGCTGACCCTCAGCCCCGCCGGCAAAGCCCTGACGGAGCTGAAGCCGGTCACCCTGGGGGGGCAGCCGTACCTCCAGGCCACGCTCCAGCAGGCGTTGACCCCGGCCCTGGCCTGGGAGTTGGGCGCCCTGGCCACCACCAGCGCCTATTTCGAGTACCACGAGCAGGTGGGCGGTGTCCCGGGCCCGTGGCTGCGGCCCGTGGAGACTGGCTTCCGGCCGGCCCTGCCGCCGGAGCTGGCCCTGACCCGGCGCTACCGGGGCAAGACCAACGAGCTGTTCACCCACTTCCTCTGCAACCTGGCCCGCTTCAGCAGCGGCGTGGCTAACCTGCCCTGGCGCCAGCTCCGCCTGTTGGATCCCCTGGCCGGGGGCGGCACCACCCTCTTCACCGCCCTGGTGTTGGGCGCCGGGGCCGTGGCCGGCATCGAGCGGGCTCCCCAGGACGTAAAATCCACGGCCGCGTTCATCCGCCAGTTCATGCGGGAAAAGGGCATCGCCTGCCGGGTGAAGGAGGAGCGCCTGCGCAAGGTAGGCCAGCGCTGGACCTTCACCATCGGCAAGGAGGAACCCCAACGCTGCGTGCTGGCCCTGGGGGATACCGGCCAGGCCAACACCCTGGTGGCCGGCTTCAAGCCCCACCTCATGGTCACCGACCTGCCCTACGGCATTCAGCACAGCGGCGTCCTGGTGGACCTGCTCACCCTGGCGTTGCCGGTCTGGTCGTCCCTGCTGCCGCCCAGCGGCGTGCTGGTCTTCGCATGGGACGCCACCCGTTTTCCCCGGGAGAAGATGGCCACCCTGGTGGAATCGGTCAGCCCGCTGCGGGTGTTGCACAGCCCGCCCTATGATCGGTTGGCCCATCGGGTGGATCGGGTCATCAAAGTGCGGGATGTGCTGGTGGCCCGCCCGGGCTGAACCATATATCTTGCTAAATTTGCCCCCTTTGACGAGAAACCTGGTTTCAACTATAATGTAGACGCTCTGCCTCATCCGGCTAAATTACCCGATTACATTAATAGCATCACAGCCAACAGCCATAGTACCTATCATCCCCCAGGGAATTCGCCCGTTTCCACCGGAGAAGGGTGGCCGTGTCCCATGGTCTGCTCCTCTCCTTTGCTGTTAACTTTGCTCATTCCATCAAAGGAGGCAAATGTGTCCACACAACAATCTAAACCCTTCGGCAAGCGGCTTTCGCGACGGCAGGCGCTCCAGCTCATGGGGGGCATTACCGGTATGGCGGCGCTGGCAGCGTGCACCGCTGCGCCGGTGGCGCCAGCAACGGGCGGCGAAGGGGCAGCCGAACCGGCCCAGGTAGCCGGCACCATGCTGGTCGTCCATCGCCGTGAATACTTCAAGGAGATGGAGGACCTGTTCGCCCAGGCCGTCCAAAATTGGGCCCAGGAAAATAACGTCGAAGTTGAAACCTCCACCGTTGCCTCCGAAGCCTTTGAAGACTTCGTTGCCAAAACCCTGGCCGAGGTGCAGGCTGGCAACCCGCCGGACCTGATCTACCATGTGCGGCTGGTGCAGCAGCTCTATTTCTACGACGCCCTGGAGCCGGTCAGCGACACCGTGGAAAAGGCCATCGGCCTCTACGGCGAGCCTTCCCTGGGCCACCGTATGCAGAACTTCATCGACGGCGAGTGGTGGGGTATCCCCTACATCAACGGCGGCGGCGGCGAATTTGCCCGGCGCAGTGTCTTCGAAGGACAGGGCATCGATCCCCTGGAAGACCTGGTGACCTGGGACGACCGCCGGGATGCCTGTCTCCAGGTGACCGACGTGGCCGCCGAAATGTACGGCTGGGGTCGCACGGTCAACCGCAGCGGCGACGGCGCCGGCCTGGTGCAGGCGGTGATCCATGACTGGGGTGGCCACATCACCGACGAGAACATGACGGAAATCACCTTCAACTCGCCGGAGACGGTGGCGGCCGTGGCCTGGCTGACCGAGATTTACACCTCCGAGCAATATGCGCCCATGTTGCCGCCCGGCGTGATCAGCTGGACCGACTCCAGCAACAACGAGGCCTACCTGGCTGGCAACATCGCCTACACGGGCAACGCCGCCAGCGTCTACGCCAAAGCCAAGGCGGACCAGAACCCGGTCTTCGAGGACACGGTGGTGCTCAACGTCCCCGTGGGCCCCTATGGGCAGCCCCACATTGGGGCCGGTGGTGGTGGGCAGCTCCATGTGCCCAAGGGCGCCAAGCATGTGGAGCTGGCGAAAGAGCTTTCCCTCTATCTGTTGGAGCCGGATGTGTTCATCCCCATCTCCCTCATCTCTGCAGGCCTGTTCCTCCCGGCCTACCAGAAGTACTACGAGATGGATCCGGTGGTCCAGGCCTTTGAAGCGGATCCCAACCTGCAGCGGATGGGCGAGCAGCAGCTGGGCGACTATCCTGGTCTCTCCTGGCCGGCCCAGCCCAGCCCCTTCTTCGACGCCATTGCCGCCCAGTCCATCCTGACGGACATGATGGCCGAGACCATCACCCAGGGCGTCAGCCCAGAAGAAGCCGTGGCCCATGCCACCGACCGCATCATCCAGATCGCAGAAGAAATGGGTGCACTGGGCTAAGACAGGGCATCTTCACCCACGGGGCCCGGCCGAACGGCCGGGCCCCTCCAGCGGATGAAGGCAATTTGTATGTTCATTGAAAATCCACCAGAGTCCATCCAGCAGTTGACCCGGCTGTATCAGCAGGATCGGTTCCCCAACGGGCGACCACGAGTTCCCGATCACATCCTGGAACGGATGCAGAAGGTCACCACGGAGCAGGCCTGGTCTGTGTTACGGCGCCACGGCTACCATCATCAATTTGAAGGCGGCTGGTTCCAGACCCATCCCGATAAAATCCTGGTGGGACGGGCAGTGACGGCCATGTTGCTTCCCCAGCGGCCAGATCTGAACGACCTGGTGGAAGAGCTGGGCCGGGCTGAAGGCCGCATCGGCGGACAGAACTCGTGGGTCATCGATACGCTGGAGCCTGGCGACGTGATGGTGGTGGACATGTGGGGTAAAATTAAAGAAGGGACCTTCGTAGGCGATAACCTGGCCACCTCTCTGCGTACCCGCACCCGGGCCGGCGCTGTCCTCCACTGCGGCATCCGGGATTTCCAGGGAGTGCGTGAACTGGAAGATTTGCAGATCTTCTGCCGCGGCCTGGACCCAAGCGCCATCGCCAACTGCACCCTGGCCGGCATCAACATTCCTATTCGGATCGGTGAAACCACCGTGCTGCCGGGTGATGTGGTCCTGGGGACCCCAACCGGCGTCATCTTCATCCCTCCCCATCTGGCCGAGGAGGTGGTGGAGAGTGCGGAGCGGGTTCAGCTGCGGGATGAATTTGGCAAACTGCGCTTACAGCAAAAACGATATACCCCCGGAGAAATTGATCGAAAATGGCCCCCAGAAATCGAGGCCGACTTCGATGCCTGGTTAGCCGCCGGCAAACCACGGGACTGACGTATCCGGCCGTCATTCGACGGGAGTTTGAAGGAGACATTCAGTGGCAGAGAGAGCAGCACCTCTAGCAACCCGATATGCGGTCCGGCCCCAGCGCCACCTCTTGCGCCGCCTGTTGGGACGCGACTGGCAGATCGCCTTTGCCTTTGTCGCACCCATTCTCATTTTGATGGTGGTGTTCATCGCCTGGCCTTTCATCAAAGCCGTTTACACCAGCATGACCGTCCGAACCCTGGCCAGAGAGACGAAATTCGTCTGGTTTGACAACTACCTGCGTCTCTACAGCGACCCCTACTATCGGCAGGCTGTGCGCGCGACGGTGGTCTTTACGGCTGGCTCCATCGGCTTTAAAGTCCTGTTCGGCTTGATCGCGGCCCTTTTGCTCCATCAACAACGCCGCTGGCGCAACCTGCTCACCGGGCTGGTCCTGCTGCCCTGGATCATTCCCTCTGTGGTGCAGGCCCTGGCGTGGCGCTCCATCTATGACCCCCTCTTCGGCGGCCTCAACCCCATTTTGTTGGGGCTGGGTCTCATCAAGGAGCCCCTATCCTGGCTGGCCGACCCGAAGCTGGCCATGGCCGCGGTCATCTCGGTCAATGTCTGGGCCGGTATCCCCTTCTTCACCGTCAACATCCTGGCCGGGCTTTCCTCCATCGACAAGGAGCTGTATGAGGCGGCAGAAATCGATGGGGCCAACGCATGGAACCGCTTTGTCCATGTGACCTTGCCCGGGCTCCGCTATGTCCTGGCCGTGGCGACCCTGCTCTCCACCGTCTGGACTTTCAACAACTTCGAAACCATCTTCCTGCTGACCGGTGGCGGCCCTGGCAACGTGACCAAGGTCTACTCCATCATGGCCTACGAGAAGGCCATCCGCTCCCTGCAGTTTGGCCCCGGCACGGCTGTCGCCTTCAGCCTGCTGCCCATCCTGGTCTTCTTTATCCTGCTCCTCTCCCGCTACATGCGGCGGGACGTGGAACGGGACGACCTCAGCGGCACCTGGCAGGATGTGGTCATCGACGGCGTGGGGCGGCTGGTCTCCTTGATCGCAACGGTGGTGGCCGTGCCCCTGGGGTTGGTCTTCGGGGTTGTGAGCCGCATCCTCCCCAAAGGCCGGGCCAGCCAGCGCCGCAACCAGATGATCAACGGCCTGCTGCGGGGACTCCTGATGGTGGTGCTGTTGACCTTTATCCTCTTCCCCTTCTACTGGATCTTGATCACAGCCTTCAAGGGCAACCTGCAGATCGGCCAGCGGGAAGACATCTTCTGGCCCAACCCCTGGACCACGGAGCAGTTCTATCGCCTCTTCTATGAAGAACCCTTCCTGGTTTGGTTCAAGAATTCGACCATTGTGAGCGTCACCACAACGGTGCTGGCTGTGGTCATCGCCTGCCTCAGCGGCTACGCCCTGGCTCGCCTGCGCTTCCGCGGCGCCCAGACCATGACCACGGTGCTTCTCATCACCTACCTGCTGCCCGGCGCCCTGATGTTCATCCCCCTCTACGGCATCCTGGCCGACCTGGGCGTGATCAACACCCGGTGGGCCCTGATCCTGACCTACCCCACCGGCATGGTGCCCTTCTCCACCTGGCTGCTCATGGGCTACTACCGGTCCATCCCGGAAGAGCTGGAACATGCTGCCATGGTGGACGGTGCCAACCGGCTCCAGGCCTTCCTGCGGGTGACTCTGCCCCTGACTGCTCCGGCCCTTCTGGCGGTCACCCTCTTTGCCTTTACCAATGCCTGGAAGGAATTCCTCTTCGCCTTCGTCTTCATCACCAGCGAAAAACTCATGACCTTGCCGGTGGGTCTGGCCCAGACGATCTTTGGCGATATCTACCCCTGGGGCATGCTGATGGCAGCCTCCTTGCTCATCTCCATCCCGGTGGTCATTTTCTACATGTGGGGCCAGCGTTTCATGATCGCTGGCCTGACCGCTGGCAGCGTGAAAGGTTAGCTCGTATGCGCATCACCGACATGCATGTCACGCCCATTGCCATTGCCGATCCGCCCCTCCTCAACGCGGCGGGCCTGCATGCCCCCTATGCCCTGCGCACCATCGTCGAGATTGTGACCGACGACAACCTCTACGGCCTGGGCGAAGTGCCCGGCAGCGCCGCCACCACCGCCGCCCTGGAAGCGGCCCGGGAGGTGGTCGTGGGCAAGGATCCCTTCCAGCTCAACGCCATTCAGGCCGAGCTCATCGCCCACTTCGGCGAGGACGGCGCTGGCGCCCGGGGAGAAGCCCCCTGGGACAAGCGCCGCATGGTCCACGTCTACAGCGCCATCGAGGTGGCCTGCTTCGACCTCATGGGCAAGGCCACCGGCCGCCCCGTCTGCGATCTGTTGGGCGGCCGGGTGCGGGACCGGGTGGAGTTCTCCGCCTATCTGTTCTACAAGTACGAAGGTGCCGGCGGCGCCCTGGGCTTCGAGACCGACCCCAACGCCACCGGCTGGGCCGCAGCCCGCCAGCGAGCTGCCCTGGACCCGGAGGGCATCGTGGCCCAGGCCAAAGCCATGTGCGACGCCTTCGGCTTCCGTTCCATCAAGCTCAAGGGTGGGGCCATGCCGCCGGACGAAGAGGCCGATGCCATCCTGGCCCTGCGGGAGGCCTTCGGCCCGGGCACGCCCCTGCGTCTGGACCCCAACGCCATCTGGAAGGTGGAGACCGCCATCCGCATCGGCGAACGGCTGCGGGGCGTGCTGGAGTACTACGAAGATCCGGTGCGGGGCCAGGAGAACATGGCCAAAGTGCGAACGGCGCTGAAGGATATCCCCCTGGCCACCAACATGTGCACCACCTCCTTCGAGGACATCCCCGGCAGTGTCCGCCTCCACTCGGAGGACATCATCCTCAGCGACCACCACTTCTGGGGTGGGCTCCGGGCCTCGGTGGAGCTGGCCCGCATCTGCCGCACCTTCGGCCGGGGGCTCTCCATGCATTCCAACAGCCACGTGGGCATCTCCCTCATGGCCATGGCCCACCTGGCCGCGGCCACGCCCAACCTGACCTACGCCTGCGATACCCACTACCCCTGGCAGTCCGAAGAGCTGCTGGTGGGCGGCCGCATCCCCTTCGACGAAGGCTGCGTGGTGATCCCCAACGAGCCCGGCCTGGGCATCGAGCTGGACCGGGAGGCCCTGGCCCGGCTCCACGAGCAGTACAAGGCCTGTGGCCTCACCGAACGCAACGACGAGGTCGAAATGCAGAAGGTGCAGCCCGGCTGGAAGTTCCAGGCTACCCGCTGGTAACCGCTTCCCGAACAACCCGGTGAGCCTCACCGTAGGGCCCGGGGTGCGACCATGTGCCACATGCCGTGGTCGCTACCCCGGGCCCTGACCCTGTCTGGCCCCAAAGTCCGCCAGGAGATGAATCCCCAGGCTCTATGTAAACAAACCATGTAAACAAACCTGCTGAAGCAGGTTGACCCGCTCCGGCTGAACCGGCTTCCAGCCGGTTTGGTCCCCGCCAGGCACAGATTGAAATCTGTGCCGAGATCTAAAGCCGGGTGAAGGCCCCCGCGAACCGGGCGGCTCTGCTCGACTGTGCTATAATGCCTCCATCGGAAAGCGCCATCCACCATCACCAACGGAGGAATCGCATGATCGACCGCAGCGCCATCCTGGAAAAAGACCGGGAACACTGGCTCCATCCCCTGCACCATCCCAGCTCCCACACCGATCCCCTGATCTTCGAATCGGGCCACGGCGTGTGGCTGCGTACCGTGGACGGCAAAGAGCTCATCGACGGGCTGGCCGGGCTGTGGAACGTACTCCTGGGCCACGGCAACCAGGAGCTGGCCGAGGCCGCCCGGGAACAGATGAGCCGGCTGGCCTACTGCTCCAGCTACGCCGGCTCCGGCAACCTGCCGGCCATCGAACTGGCCGACCGCCTGGCCGGCTTCGCCTATCCCAGCCTGAACACCACTTTCTTCACCTCGGGTGGGGCCGAGTCCAACGAGAGCGCGTTCAAGACGGTGCGCTACTACTGGAAGCGCCTGGGCAAGCCGGACAAGGTGAAGGTCATCTCCCGGCAACACGCCTACCACGGCATCACCCTGGCCGCCATGAGCGCCACCGGCATGACCGCCTACTGGCCCATGTTTGAACCCCGGGTGCCCGGCTTCCTGCACATCCCCGCGCCCTACCCCTACCGCTACGCCGGCGACATCCAGCCGGGGGAGACGGTGGGCCAGGCCGCGGCCCGGGCCCTGGAAGAGGCCATCCTGCGGGAAGGCCCCGACACCGTGGGCGCCTTCATCGCCGAGCCGGTCCAGGGCGCCGGCGGCGTCATCGTCCCGCCGGACGACTACTTCCCCCGGGTACGGGAGATCTGCGACCGCTACGACGTGCTCTTCATCGCCGACGAGGTCATCACCGGCTTCGGCCGCACGGGCGACTGGTTCGCCCTGCGCCGCTGGGGCGTGGAGCCGGACATCATGTCCTTTGCCAAGGGCATCACCAGCGGCTACCTGCCCCTGGGCGGCATCCAGATCTCCGACAAAATCCGCGAAGTCATCATGAGCGCGCCGCCCAACGAGCGCTGGATGCACGCCTACACCTATTCGGGCCACCCCACCTGCTGCGCGGTGGCGCTCAAAAACCTGGAGATCCTCCAGCGCCTGGACCTGGCCAGCCATGCGGCCCGCATGGGCGCCCGCCTGCTGCAGGGGCTCCAGGGCCTGGCCGAGGAGTTCGAAATCATCGGCGACGTGCGTGGCCTGGGGCTCATGTGCGCCATCGAGCTGGTCAAGGACCGGGAGACCAAAGAGCCGGCCGGCCTGGGGGAACAGCTACGCCAGGCCTGCATCCAGCGGGGACTCTTCACCCGGGCCATCGGCGACATCTTCGCCTTCGCGCCGCCCCTGATCATCAGCGAAGAGGAAGTGGACCGCATGGTGGCCATCGTGGGCGAGTCCCTGGCTGCCATCATTGGCTGAGGAACGCCCCAGTCATGGAAGGCAGCTCGCCATGGCCCAGCGCGCATCTGTGCCCATCCTTGAATACGACCCCAGTGCCGAGGCCATCCTGGAGCCGAAGCGGCTCATCAAGCCCCACCCCCGCATGCCAGAACATGGGGTCATCACCTTCTTCCAGGATGTGATCGACCACTTTGTGGAGCAGGGCCTGGCCCGGGAGCTCACGGCCCTGAAAAGCGAGATGGGGCGACATCCCATCTACGTCCACCCCTGTCGGGGCCAGCGGGTCGCGCTCTTCCACCCCGGCATCGGCGCGCCCCTGGCCGCCGGCATGCTGGAGGAGGTCATCGCCCTGGGCTGCCGCAAGTTCATCGCCTGCGGCGGCGCCGGGGTCCTGAGCCGGAGCATCGCCATGGGCCATGTGCTGGTGCCCACCGCCGCCGTGCGGGACGAGGGCACCTCCTACCACTACCTGCCACCCTCGCGAGAAGTGGAGCCAGATCCCCAGGCCCTGGCCGCCATCGAGCAGACCTTGCAAGAGCGCCGGGTGGAGTACCTGCGGGTCAAGACGTGGACCACCGACGCCATCTACCGGGAGACCCGGGTCCGCATGGCCCTGCGCCGGGCCGAAGGCTGCGCCGCCGTGGAGATGGAGGCCGCCGCCCTCTTCGCCGTGGCCCGCTTCCGAGGGGTCCCCCTGGCCCAGCTCCTCTACGGCGGCGACAACCTGGACACCCGGGAGTGGGACAGCCGGGACTGGCAGCAAAACTGGAGCACCCGGGAGAAGCTGGTGGAGCTGGCCGCGGAGGCCTGCCTGCGACTGTAGCAAACCACGACAGGATTCACGCCATGAAGATCACCCGAATCGAATCCCTGACCTTCGAGCGCCTGCCCCGGCTTCTGCTGGTGCGGGTGCATACGGACGCCGGCCTCATCGGCCTGGGCGAAACCTACGACAAGGTGCCCGGCGCCCAGGGCGCCCTGCACGGCACCCTGGCGCCCATCCTGCTGGGCAACGACCCCCGGGACATCGAGCGGCTCTGGCACTTCTGTTTTGATAATATCCTCTACCACGGCTACGCCGGCGCAGAGCTGCGCGCCCTCTCCGCTGTGGAGATGGCCCTGTGGGACATCCTGGGCAAGTCCCTGAACGCGCCCGTCTACAAGCTGCTGGGTGGCGCGGTGCGCCCCAGCGTGAGCACCTACAACACCTGCATCGGCCACCCGCCGGTGGACGACTACAGCCGTTGGCACCAGGACGCCGGGGAACTGGCCCGGGAGCTGGCGGCAGAGGGCATCACCGGCGTCAAGATCTGGCCCTTCGACCGCTTCAGCGTGGAGAGCTTCGGCCAGTCCATCCGGCCAGAGCAGATCGAGGCCGGCCTGGAGCCCGTGCGCCAGATTCGCCAGGCCATGGGGACGGACTTCCGCATCGGCATCGAATGTCACTTCCGCTGGAACCGGGCCGCCATGGAGCAGATCTGCTATGCGCTGGAGCCGTACAACATCTACTTCGTGGAGGATCCCCTGCGCGCGGTCACGCCGGCGGAAATCAAGCGGCTGAGCCAGGCCACCCGCATCCCCATTGTGGGCAGCGAGACCTTGCTCAGTCGCTTTCAGATTCGAGACTGGATCGTGGAAGGCGCCACCCAGGTCGTCATGACCGACCTGGCCTGGACCGGCGGCATCGCCGAGACCAAACGGATCGCGGCCCTGGCGGAAGCCTTTGGCATCCCGCTGGTGCTCCACAATGCGGGCGGCCCCATCACCCACATGGCCTCCCTGCACGTGGCGGCCAACATCCGCAACCTCTTCGAACTGGAGACGGTGCGGGCCTTCTACCGCACCTACTTCCAGGAGCTGACCGACGTCCAGGTCCAGGTCCAGAACGGCCACGTGCCCCTGCCGCCGGACCGGCCCGGCCTGGGGGTGGAGCTGCTGCCCCAGGTGTGGGAGCGGGACGACCTGCGTGTCGCCGTCAGCGAAGGCGAAGGCAGGGCCGTGGGCATCCGGGAGATGGGCGATAGCTGGAGCCGGCCGGACATCCGCCTGTGAAGGGCGTCACCAGTTGGTGAACGACCCGTCCAGGCGGCGCAGGTGGGGCAGCTCGGTCATCTGGAAGGGATGTCTACGGGCTGCCTCCCGGTCGAATTCGATGCCCAGGCCGGGGCGGGTGGGCGCCAGGAGGTAGCCATCTTCCCACTCTGGCTGCACGGGCACCACGTCGGTGAGGGTGGTGCCGGGCTTGCGGGGCTGTTCCTGGACGCCCACGTTGGGCGTGGCCAGGTTGAGCTGGAGGCACGCCGCCGACGAGACCGGCCCCAGGGGGTTGTGCACGGCCAGCTTGATGTAGTGGGTCTCACACCAGCCGGCGATCTTCCGGGCCTCGGTGATGCCGCCCACGATGCACAGGTCGATGCGTGCGTAGTCGATCCATTCCTCCTCGATAAGTTGGCGAAATTCCCATTTTGAGCTAAACTGCTCCCCTGCAGCCAGCGGCACATGGGTACGAGGACGCAGGGTCTTGAAGGAGTCGGGATTCTCTGAGCGCAGGGGATCCTCGATGAAATATGGCCGGGTGTCCTCCACCTCCCGGCACAGCCAGAGGGCGTCGGGCAGGTCCAGGCGGGTGTGCACGTCGAAGCAGATCTCAATCTCATCCCCCACCGCTTCCCGCACCGCGTGGAACTGCTTGATGGCGGTCAGCACGGCCTGCCGTGGCTCCAGAATGGGGCCATCCTGGGGGAGGCCCCAACGCACAAACTTCCAGCCTTCTTCCTTGGTTTCCAGACAAGATTCCACCAACGGTTCGATCTCCATGGCGTGCCCCCGGTTGTGGGGATAGCAGACCACCTTCTCACGCACCTTACCACCCAACAGTTCGTAGACGGGCACGCCCAGGGCTTTGCCTTTGATGTCCCACAGCGCGATGTCGATGGCAGAGATGGCCGCGCTCAGGATCCGTTGGGCGGGGAAGAAACCGCCCCGAAAGAGGGTCTGCCAGATGTGCTCGATGTTGGCGGGGTTCTGGCCGATGAGCAGGGGCTTGAAGTGTTCGATGGCGCCCATGACGGCCAGCTCCCGGCCGGTAATGCCCGCCTCGCCGACGCCGTAGATTCCTTCGTCCGTATCCACCACGACAAAGAGGAAGTTCCGATGGCCACCCCAGACGGGATAGGCCTCCACGTTGGTGATTTTCATGAGTCAAACTCCTGGAATTCAGAGGCGATGGAATGGGATATGCAGTTGAGGTCAACAAGCCGATGAACGCCGGCAACGGGTGCGAGGGGAGCCGGGCACCCTGAAAAGTAGCCGGCCCTTCCTTTCTAACAGATCTGGGTCAAAATGACAACAATGAGCCCACGGTAGCAACGCCGCAAGGGCAGCGAAAAGGCGACTCCGGTCTGGCGTAAATACCACGGCAGAAATTCGGCGACACGACCTCCGGTGAATACTATTGCCGAATTCCTGCCGGGATTTACTCCATTTTTCGCTGCGTTCTTTTCGCCGGCTTCCGGGGCTCACATCCTTTTGGCCGTTCATCCAATCATCCAAGTTCCTCTTCAATCCACCTGAAGGAAGTATCGTATGACCACCAGTGTCGAACAGAACGTCAACACCTACTCCCGTCCCTCGGACCTGAAGATCACCGACCTGCGCATCGCCAACCTGGCGGGGCTGCCCATGCGCTGCACCATCATCCGCATCGACACCAACCAGGGCATCTCCGGCTACGGCGAGGTACGGGATGGGGCCAGCAAGACCTACGCGCTGCTGCTGAAAAGCCGGCTGCTGGGTGAGAACCCCTGCAACATCGACAAGATCTTCCGCAAGATCAAGCAGTTCGGCCACCACGCCCGCCAGGCCGGCGGCGTCTGTGGCGTGGAGATGGCACTCATGGACCTGGCCGGTAAGGCCTACGGCGTGCCCGCCTATCAACTGGCCGGCGGCAAGTTCCGGGACAAGATCCTCTGCTACTCGGACACCCCCAGCGTGCCCGACGGCAAGGAGATGGGCCGGCGCCTGAAGGCCCGCATGGAGCAGGGCTTCAAGTTCCTGAAGATGGACGTGGGCATCGGCCTGCTGCGGGATGTGCCCGGCGCCCTCATCGCGCCGCCGGGCATGCTGGAGACCCGCACCGTGATGCACCAGTTCACCGGCATCCAGATCACCGACAAGGGCATCGACCACCTCTGCCAGTACGTGGCCGACGTGCGCAGCGAAATCGGCTATGAGATCCCCCTGGCCGTGGACCACTTCGGCCACATCGGCCTCAAGTCCTGCATCCGCCTGGGCAAAGCCCTGGACCAGTTCACCCTGGCCTGGTACGAGGACATGATCCCGTGGCAGTTCCCGGAACAGTGGGCCCAGCTCACCCAGGCCGTGGACACGCCCACCTGCACCGGCGAGGACATCTACCTGAAGGAAGGCTTCAAGCCCCTGCTGGAGCACCACGCGGTGGACATCATCCACCCCGACCTGGCCAGCTCCGGCGGCATCCTGGAGACCAAGAAGATCGGGGACATGGCCCAGGACTATGGCATCGCCATGGCCATGCACATGGCCGGCTCGCCCATCTCCTGCCTGGCCAATGTCCACTGCGCCGCGGCCACCGAAAACTTCCTGGTGCTGGAGAACCACTCGGTGGACATCCCCGAGTGGAACGAGCTGGTGACCGGCCTGCCCAATCCCCTGATCCAGGATGGCTACATCCAGGTGCCGGAGAAGCCCGGCCTGGGCTTCGATGACATCAACGAGGAGCTCTTCCGCAAGTACCTGGATCCCCGGGATCCCATCTACTTCGACCAGCCCACCGATGCCTGGGACAACGAGTGGTCCTGGGATCGGCTCTGGAGCTGACATTTTACCAGGAGGTTATTCATGCAGTATGCCAATCTGGGCCGCACCGGCCTGAAAGTGAGCCGGCTCTGCCTGGGGACCATGAATTTCGGCCCCCACACCAGCGAAGCCGATAGCCACGCCATCATGGATCGGGCCCTGGAGCTGGGCATCAACTTCTTCGACACGGCCAATCGCTACGGGCGGGACATCAGCCTGGGCTACACCGAGGAGATCATCGGCCGCTGGCTGGCCAAGGGCGGCCGGCGGGACCGCATCGTCCTGGCCACCAAGGTCTACGGGGCCATGGGCGAGGGGGTCAACGACCGGGGCCTCTCCGCCTACCACATCCGCAAGGCGTGCGAGGACAGCCTGCGGCGCCTGCAGACAGACCACATCGACCTGTACCAGATGCACCACGTGGATCGCAGCACGCCGTGGGAGGAGATCTGGCAGGCCATGGAGCAGTTGGTGCGGGAAGGCAAGGTGATCTACGTGGGGAGCAGCAACTTCGCCGGCCTCCACATTGCCCAGGCCCAGTTCGCAGCCGAAAAGCGCCACTTCCTGGGGCTGGTCTCGGAGCAGAGTCTGTACAACCTGAGCGCGCGCATGGTGGAGCTGGAGCTGATCCCCGCCTGCCGGGCCTTTGGCCTGGGCCTCATCCCGTGGAGCCCCCTGGGCGGCGGGCTGCTGGCCGGCGCGCTGCAGAAGGCCCAGGAGGGCCGGCGCGCCTCAGAACGCATGCAGGTCCGCATCGAGGCCCACCGCGGCCAGCTGGAAGCGTACGAAGATCTGTGCCGCCGACTGGGAGAAGAGCCGGCCAACGTGGCCCTGGCCTGGCTGCTCCACAACCCCGCGGTGACCGCGCCCATCATCGGCCCCCGCACTTTGGAACAGCTGGAAGGCAGCCTGCGCGCCCTGGAAATTCAGCTCTCCGAGGAGGTGCTGGCCGAACTGGACCGCATCTGGCCGGGGCCGGGCGGCGAAGCGCCAGAGGCGTATGCGTGGTGACTGGGGGATCAGGCATTGGGTAACCCGGTGATTGGGGGATTGGGGGCCTCACGGCCTGTCGCCCAATCCCCCAATCACCTGCCCCCCATTCACCTCTTCGGATCCTGCACCCCGGCAGCCACCAGGATGCCCAGGAAGCCCACCCCGGCAATGAACAGAAAGCCGGCGCGGTAGCCATCCACCGCCTGGGACGAGTGGGCCAGGGCCTGCTGCAACACCACGCCCCCCAGGGTCGTCCCCAGGATGTTGCCGAAGAAGCGGGTCATGCTGTAGAGGCCGGCCGCCGCGCCGGACTGCTCGGCCGGGATGCGGTCCATGGCGGCGCTGTGGAGGACGGCCAGGGAAAGGCCGGCGCCAGCTCCATGCGCCATGAGGGCCAGGGCAATGAGGGGCAAGGGGACGGTCGCGGGTAGCAACCCCAGCACCACCATCATGGTGATTTGGGTGCTCATCCCCAGGACCATGGTCCAGCGCCGGCTCCAACGGTCGCCCAGGGTGCCGCCCAGGCGTACCGTGGTCAACAGCGCGCCGGCGTGAAGGGTGACCATGATGCCGGTGGAGGTGGCCTGCAAGCCGTGGACGTCGGCCAGGTAGAGGGGGACCAGGAAGCTGATGCCGCTCATGGTGAACATGCGCAGGGCTGCACCTACCGACGCCCGGGTGAAGTTCCCAATCCGAAAAATGTCCAGGGTGGCCAGGGGATTGGCGTGGTGCCGCTCCCAGAAGAAGAACGCCGTGAAAAAGGCCACCGTCAGCAACAGCAGGCGCCAGTCCTGCAGGGGCTCCACCCCGGTGATGGCCCGGCTGGAGAGGTAGGCCACCAGGCTGGTCACCCCGCTGCCCAACAGGAACATGCCCATCCAGTCGAACTTGCGCAGAAAATCAGGATCCCGGAAGGGGCGCATGGCCGGCAGTTGCTCCCGCACCACGTAGAGGGCGATGGGGGCGGCCAGCACCCCGGGGATGAAGATGGTGTGCCAGCCCCAGCGTTCGATCAGGAAGCCCCCCAGAAAGGGCCCGATCATGGAGATGGCCGGCCCGGTGGAGCTCCATGTGCCCAGGGCATTGCCCCGTTCCCGGGCCGGGAAGAGGTCGGAGATGATGGCGATGCAGAGGGGGTTCACCCCTGCGGTGCCGATGCCCTGGATCACCCGGCCCAGCATCAGCACCGGCAACGTCGGCGCCCACAGACAGATGAGGGTGCCGATGAGGAAAATGACGATGCCGATGAGAAAGAGGCGGCGCTTGCCCAGGCCGTCCCCCATGCGCCCGTAGAAGGGCATGAAGATGACGAAGGGCAGGGTATAGGCGGTCACCAGCCACGCCATCAGGTCGGCCGGAGCGTTGAAGCTGTCCCGCACATAGGGCAGGGCCACACCGAACATGGAGAGGTTCAGGATGGTCATGCCCATGGGCACCATCAGGCCGATGAGGATGGCCCGAAAGTTCCAGCTCTGGGCCGGGCGTACGGCTATCTCGGCGGGCCGGGGATTTCGTTTCGACGAGGTCACTGCGGCGTCCTGCTCGCGGGTGGGAGAGGTAGATTCCACAGATTTCATGGATGCTTTGTCCCAGCGGTCACGACTTTGGGTGTTGACACTTTGGGTGTTGACACCGCCCACTATAACACGCCACAGGAGCAACAACCAACAAAATGAGCGACCGGATCCGGAGCATTGAAGTCTTTCCCCTCCAGATTCCCCGGGAGACTCCCTACCTGGGCCCCCTGGAAGCCGGGGTGGTCCCCAGCCCCCGGGGTTACTTCGTTCGGCCGGGCAATCAGACCCTCTACAGCATCCACGACCACTCGCTGCTGGTCAAGGTGACCAGCGAGGGAGGCGTGGTGGGCTGGGGGGAAAGCTTCGGCGTGGTGGCCCCGCAGGTGGCGGCCACCATCATCGACGAGCTCTTCGCCCCCCTGGTCATCGGCCGGGATCCCCACGATGTGGTGGCCATCAGCGAGGATCTGTACAACGGCATGCGGGTGCGGGGCTTCTTCGGCGGCTTCTACGTGGACGCCATCGCCGGCGTGGACATGGCCATCTGGGACCTGCGGGGCAAGCTCACCGGGCTGCCGGTCTGCAAGCTGCTGGGGGCTCAACGCCACAGCCGCCTGCCGGTCTACGTCTCCGGCCTGCCCCGGGCGACCCTGCCGGAGCGGGCGGCCCTGGCCCGGGACTGGATCGACAAAGGCTTTGGCGCGGTCAAGTTCGCCGCGGCCGTGGCCCACGAGGGCGAAGTGGCCGAGATCCAGGCCATTCGGGAGGCGGTGGGGCCGGGCCCCAAAATTCTGGCCGACCTCCACTGGCGCTACACCGACCAGGAGGCCATCCAGCTCATCACGGCCATGGAGCCGTATGGCCTGTACGTGGCCGAGGCGCCGGTCCAATCCGAAGATCTGGAGGGGCAGGCCCGGGTGGCCGCGGCGGTGAAGACGCCCATCGCCATCGGCGAGGAGCTGCGCACCGTCTACGAATACCGGCCCCGTTTTGTCCACCGCTGCATGAGCATCATCCAGCCGGAGATGGCCCACATGGGCATCACCTTCTTCTGGCAGGTCTGCCAGATGGCCCAGGCCTTCCACTGTCGGGTCATGCCCCACGCTACCATCGGCATCGGCATTGCCCAGGCAGCCAGCATGCACGTCTCCGCCGCGCTCCAGAACTTTGTCATGCACGAGTACCAGCACTCCATCTTCGACCGCAACCTGCGCTTTGTCACCGGCACCATGCGCTGCCAGGCCGGCTACTTCTATCTGCCCGAAGGGCCGGGCCTGGGCGTGGCGCCCACCGACGAGGTGTTGCAGTATGTGATGGGTGAATAGAAAGGATCAACGAGCATGTCCCAACGGCCCAACGTTCTTCTGGTCACCACCGATCACTGGCCCGCGGCCCTGCTGGGCGTGGCCGGCCATCCGGTCATCGAGACGCCCACCCTGGATCAGCTGGCCCGCAACGGCGTGCGCTTCACCAACGCCTACAGCGAGTGCCCTGTCTGCATCCCGGCCCGGCGCACCCTCATGACCGGTACCGCGCCCCGTACCCACGGCGACCGCACCTTCCAGCCCACCCTGCCCATGCCCCCACACCTGCCTACCCTGGCCCAATGCTTTCGAGACGCCGGCTACCAGGCCTACGCGGTGGGGAAGCTCCACGTCTACCCCCAGCGGGATCGCATCGGCTTCGACGACGTCATCCTGGCCGAGGAGGGGCGCCCCCAGTTCGGCGTCATCGACGACTACGAGATCTTCCTGGGCGAACAGGGCTACCCGGGCCAATCCTTCGGCCACGGCATGTGCAACAACGAGTACCTGTCCCGGCCCTGGCATCTGGAGGAGCGACTCCACGTGACCAACTGGGCCACCCAGCAGATGGCCCGCATGATCCGGCGCCGGGATCCCACCCGGCCGGGCTTCTGGTATCTCTCCTACTGCCATCCCC
Source organism: Litorilinea aerophila (assembly GCF_006569185.2). Classification (NCBI taxonomy): domain Bacteria; kingdom Bacillati; phylum Chloroflexota; class Caldilineae; order Caldilineales; family Caldilineaceae; genus Litorilinea; species Litorilinea aerophila. The sequence goes on from NZ_VIGC02000026.1 coordinate 89,155, forward strand.
ACCCGCCCCTGGCGCCCCTGCAGGCCTATCTGGACCTGTACCGGGACCTGGCGCCGGACAGGCCCTACGTGGGCGATTGGGCAGAGGAGGATACGGACAGCCTGCCGTACGCGCTGCAGGCCGTGCGAGCCCACTGGGGCCCCTTCCGCCCAGAGCAGATCGACCGCATCCGCCGTGCCTTCTACGCGCTCTGCACCCACATCGACCATCAGCTGCGGGTGGTCATCGGCACCCTGCGGGAGGAGGGGATCCTGGACAACACCATCATCCTCTTCACCGCCGACCACGGGGACATGTTGGGCAACCACGGGCTGTGGGCCAAGCGGCTCTTCTACGAGTATTCGGCCAACATTCCCATGATCCTGGTAGGGCCGGCGGGTGATGAACGGGTGGGCCACCATCGGGTGGACGAGCGGCTGGTGGGCTGGCAGGATGTGATGCCGACCCTCCTGGAGCTGGCGGGCCTGCCGGTACCGGAGACAGTGGACGGGCTCAGCATGGTGGGATCGCAGCGGCGCCAGTGGCTCTACGGGGAATTTGGCGAAGGGCCGGTGGCCACCCGCATGGTCCACGACGGCCGCCACAAGCTCATCTACTACCCCACCGGCAACCACATCCAGCTCTTCGACCTGGCCGAGGATCCCCAGGAATGTCACGACGTGGCCCGGGCGGCCGGGTACGCGTCCATCCGCGCCGGATTGATCGAGCGGCTCATGGGCGAACTGTACGGCAGCGACGAGGGCTGGATCCAGGGGGATCAACTGGTGGGGGAGCCGGCACAGCCGTACCGGCCGCGACCCAACCGGGGTCTCTCCGGCCAGCGGGGCCTCCACTGGCCGCCGCCGCCCCTGGAACTCTCCGGCCAGGTGGTGGGTGCGCCGTAGTAAATTCCGGCAGAAATTAATTCGGCGGCACTCCCTCTGGTGGAACCTATCGGTGAATTTTTGCCGTGGTATTTATGCCAGACTGTACCAGGGTGCGCCCACCGGCGGGAGAGGGGGGCGCACCGCCTCCCCCAGGGATCCGTCCTGTGGAAAGATACCTGCCGAAAAGTTGACGCAGATCTCGTCAGATTGGCGTAGGGCTGCCGTTGGGTTTCCGCCCGGTATCAGCCCGCCCCTTTCTGTTATATTTGGGCCAGAAAGATGGGCGCCGCTTATCGGGGGACGCCATGTTGAAGAAGCCATTTCAAATGACTTCTGAGATGTGGTGGCGGTTGCCCATCTTTTCCTTTTCCTCCAATTTCCTTCAGCGGCCCCCCACCCTTGCACCTTTGCGTTGAAAACACCCCTCTATCTTCGCGCTTCCTCCTTTGCGCTGCGCCTTTCGATCGAGTTTGCTTGTCACCCGGCCCATCTCCCGGTACAATGGATGTGTCACCGGCCCACGGCACGTCCGGCACCTCACCTCATCCTCCCCTGTGCACGAACCAGGAAAGGGGTGTCCCTGTTCGTCTCGCGTCCATCGTGCACGCGGCTGGACAGGCGCGAACGGGATGTGCGTCACTGCACAGCCGCCCGGTAGCTTTCTCAACAGCACCCGCCTTCGTTTCCCTCCTATGCTGGTAGCACCCGGGCGTGAATCCCCCAAAACCACGTCCGCAAGAACGGTCCCCCTCTCCGCAGTCGGCTGCGTTTTGTTCCCAACCGTAAAGGAGCAACGCTCCATGAACCAGATTTCATTTTCCTTGCTTGGAAAGTTATCCGGCTGCTGCGACGGGGCGGAGATCCCGGGGCTGGAGCTGCACCGGGTCCAGGAGCTGCTGTGCTACCTGCTCATCTACCGGCGCCGAAACCACAACCGGGAACAGCTGGCCTCGGTCCTCTGGGGGGAAACTTCCACCGCCCAGTCCAAAAAAAATCTGCGCCAGACCATCTGGCAACTGCAGACGGCCCTCCACCAGGAGCGCCAGCCTGTCCTGGCCCGGCTTTTGATGGTGGACAACGAGTGGATTCAGGTGAACCCGGATGCTTCCTACTGGCTGGACATCGCCGTGCTGGAGGATGCCTTCCTGGCCGTCCAGGCGGTGCCCGACAGCCATTTGACGGCCGAACAGAAGCGCCTGCTGGAAGAGTCGGCCGGGCTCTACCGGGGCGACCTGCTGGAAGGCTGGTACCAGGAGTGGTGTATCTTCGAGCGTGAACGGTACCGGAGCATGTACCTGGCCATCCTGGACAAATTGATCGGCTACAGCGAAGCCCACGGCGAGTATGAGGCCGGCCTCCTCTTCGGCGCCCAGGTCCTGCGCTTCGACCGGGCCATGGAGCGCGCCCACCGGCGGCTCATGCGCCTCCACTACCTGGCCGGCAACCGCACCGCAGCCCTGCGCCAGTATGAGCTCTGCCTCCAGGCCCTGCGGGAAGAGCTGGATGTGGAACCCGCCCAGAGCACCCAACAGCTCTACCGCCAGATCTGCGCCGACGAGCACGATCAGATCGCGGGTACCCCCCTGCCCCCAGCCAGCCCACCCCCCACTCCTCCCGCCACGGGCACCTCCCCGGCCATCCAACAGCTCCTCCAGCTCCGGATTACCCTGGCCGCGCTGCAACAGCAGCTTGACCAGTGCGTCAAAGCCCTGGAACAGACCCTCACCAGCCGCCACTGAGACCAGTTGTCCTGTAGAGGCGCACGGTCGGTAGAGACGCACGGTCGGTAGAGACGCACGGTCGGTAGAGACGCACGGTCGTGCGTCTCTACTACACGCACGCGCCACGCCCAATCCGCGACGCAAGTGAAGACGCTGCCAAGACGCTCCCCGGCACGCCCCTGGGCTATCCTTCAGGCCATCAATCAGGAACACGCTCGTCCCTCATCCTCCGCATCAACCTATCTGGAGTTGGAATGGATTCCTATGAACCGGGCGCCCACTCCTTCGTTCTCAAGATCTGGATCGAAGAAAGCGGGGACGCCGCCATCCCAACCAAGTGGCGTGGACACATCACCCACGTGCCCAGTGGACAACGCCGCTATTTCGAAGCCCTGGAGGAGATCATCCACTTCGTCCAGCCGTACCTGGAGGAGATGGGCGTCCAGTTCGCCCCCCGGCAGGGCCTGCCGCAGCGCTGGTTGAAATGCCTGCGGCATCGCCTGACCAGATAGGGGAAAGCCTTTCCGGGGAATCCAGGCTCTCCCCGGCCTTCGACTGCAGGAACCAAGGTCCCTATGGCCAATGTCTTCGCAATTCACTCGGTGGGCAACTCCCTGGCCACCTACCTCCGCAACTCCTACCCGGAACCCCTGCGCACGGATCACCCGTGCCAGTTCCGCCTGCTCTCCAGCGGCGAGCTGGCCGACCTGGGCGAGATCGACACCTCCCTCACCCTCTACCTCTACCGGGTGACCATGAACGAACATGTGCGCAACCGCAACCGGGCCACCCACATGGACGAGCATGACGTCCCCCTGGCCGTGGACCTCCACTACCTGCTCACCGTGTGGTCCAACAGCGCCCTGGCCGAACAGACCATCCTGGCCTGGGCGGTGCGCCAGCTCTACCTCTTCCCCACCCTGAGCGCCTCCTCCCTCACCCCGGAAGCCGGCTGGGGAGACAACGACATCATCCAGGTGGTGCCGGCGGAGCTGAGTACCGAAGATCTCATGCGCATCTGGGACGCGCTGGACCCCACCTACCGCCTGAGCGTCCCCTACGTGGCCCGGGTGGTGCGCATTGACCCCGACACGCCAGCCGACGGGCGTCCGGTGGTGGCCACCCGCCTGGCATGGACGGACCGCTACCCGTCCGGGGAGGCTCGGCCATGAGGTGGGAAACGGTGGAGCGGCGTATCGTCGCAGCCCTGCAGCCGGTGGAAGTCAACACCGGCCGCCCGGTGACCACGCCGGTCCTCATCCGGGGCCAGGGCATCCGCCAGGTGCGCAAGCCCGGCGGGGTGACGGTCATCACCCGCGCTCCGCAGCTGGAGGCCTACGTCCAGCGCTTCGAGGCGCCGCCGGCCCAGCCCGCCCCTGGCACGGTGGCCCTGCCCCTGGATCTGGAGGATCCCCGGGGCCGCTACCTGCCCCGGCGCTACCTCCTCCGGCTGCCCCGGCCCCCTGGCGACGGCCCCGAAGCCCTCTTCCGGGCCCAGGCCATCCCCCTCTACCCCAGCCCGTCGGGCCCGGTGCCGGCCGGTGCGGCGGTTCTGCGGGTCACAGTGACCGACGGCGACGGCACGCCCCTGCCCGCCGCATACCTGCGGGTGCTGCGCACGGTCAACGGGAACACCACCGTCCTGGCCCGGGGGCTCACCGACTGGCGAGGGCGGGCCCGGGGCGAAGGCCTCATCTGCGTGCCCGGCATCCCGGTCACCACCTGGGGCGAGGAGAACGGCGCCGACCAGCCCGTGCTCCTCACCACCGTGGACGCGGAACTGGAAGCCAGCTTCGACGCGTCCCTGGCCCTGGCAGAGGAGCCCCCGGCGGCTGGCGCCTTTCCCAACCCGGATGTCCTGGAACAAAACCTTGCCGCCCTACCCAACGCCCGGATCCCGGTCAGCCTGGCGTCCGGCCGGACCCTGACCGTGACCCTCGTCATCAACCTGCCTTGAAAGGAGGTCTGTCATGCCTGAATATCTGGCCCCTGGTGTCTACGTGGAGGAGGTCAGCTTCCGCCCCAAATCCATCGAGGGCGTCAGCACCAGCACCACGGCCTTTGTGGGCCCCACCCGCCGCGGCCCCCTGACGGGCACGCCCGAAGTGGTCACCAGCTTTGGCGAGTTTGCCCGCATCTACGGTGGGATGGCCAACCTCTCCTTCGCAGAGGGCACAGACGCCAATCCGCCGGTGATCAACTACATGGCCCACGCGGTGCGCAGCTTTTTCGACAACGGCGGCGCCCGGCTCTACATCGCCCGCACCTTCGTGCCCCGGGCCGGCAACAATGGGGTGGCCCAATCCCCCCTGGTGGTGGACGACGGTGGCAACACCGTGCGCTTCCGGGCCCGTATGCCGGGCTCCGGCCTCAACGGCCGGGTCCGGGTCTTTGAAAAGCTGACCCCGGCAGAGGACGCCACCATGAACGCGGCGCCCGTGGGCTCCCTCCTGCGCCACCTGGGTGGCCCCGATGTGGCCCAGCCCGCTTCCCTCACCGGCGGCACGCCTCCCTTCAGCCTCAACAACGGCGACCAGCTCAGCCTGACCCTGGACGCGGGCAACCGCACCGTCACCTTCACCGGCACGCCCGCGGAAGTCACCAGCGCGGCCCTGGCCGATCCCCTCACCATTCCGCCGAACACGGTGCTCAACGTCAACATCGGCGGCCTGGCCCAGAGCATCCCCCTGCCGGCCGGCGACATCGCCCTGGCCGACCTGGTCAACACCTTGAACGTCCAGCTCCGGGGTGGGTACGCCCGCCTGGAGGGGGCAGACCAGCTGGTCATCGGCAGCGATGTGCGGGGGACGGCCGGCTCGGTGATCGTGGGCGACAATCCCACCCTGGGCTTCCCGGGCGGAGCCAGCGCCAACGGCGCCGGCAACGTGGCCAACCTGGCCGATGTCCGCATCACCGAACTCAACACCCTGCTGGAAGCGGCCGGCGGCGGCGTGGTGGCCAGCCTCTCGGCCGACAACCGGCTGGTGCTCTCCACCACCGCCACCGGCGTGGCTGCCACCCTCCAGGCCAACGACACGCCGGCCCGGGCTGCCCTGGGGCTCCCCGCCACCCCGGCCACCGGAGCTGACGGCTTCGTGCCCCAGTATTTCCAGAAGACGGCCACCGGCTGGCTGGGCGAGGATGGGGTCACCACGCCGCCCCCCCGCACCGACACCACCCGCCGCCACCTGGTCACCGTCAATGTGGAGGCAGCCGACCAGGACGGCAACGCCATCCTCTACGAAGATCTGGGCCTGAGCCCGGCCCACCCCCGCTACATCGGCGAGGTCCTCCGGGCCACGCCCACCCGTCTCAGCGACGCGCTCCAGAACCCCTACGCCATGGAGGTCGCCGGCACGGTCACGCCCTTCCAGCTGCATCGGGGGCTGACGGCTGGCGGCGGTGTCATCGCCCTCAGCGGCGGCAACGACGGCATCGAGCCCCCGGCCAGCGTGGCCCCGGGCGCGGTGGGTGCGGTGGGCTATGCCGAGGGCCTGACCCTGCTGGAGGACATCGAGGATATCTCCATCGTAGCCGCGCCCGGCTACTCCGCCTACGCTGGCTACCAGGGCATCCAGAACCAGCTCCTCATCCACGCCGAAAACATGAAGTATCGCATCGCCGTGTTGGATTCGCGCCAGGGGCTGGAGCCCGGCGAGGCCCGGCGAGATCGCAGCCTCATGGATTCCAAATACGGTGCCTTCTACTACCCGTGGGTGATCATCCCCAACCCCCTGGCCCGGCCCGGCGACGAACGCACGCCCAAGGAGATCGCGGTGCCGCCTTCGGGCTTTGTGACCGGCATCTATGCCCGCAACGACATCCAGCGGGGCGTGTGGAAGGCGCCGGCCAACGAAGTGGTGCGGGGTGCCCTGCGCTTCGAGCGGGAGATCAACCACGCGCAGCAGGAAACCCTCAACCCCGACGGCGTCAACTGCCTGCGCTACTTCTTCGGCCGGGGCTTCCTCCTCTGGGGGGCGCGCACCGTCTCCTCTGACCCAGAGTGGAAGTACGTCAACGTGCGTCGCTATTTCAACTATCTGGAGCGCTCCATCGACCGCTCCACCCAGTGGGTGGTCTTCGAGCCCAACGGGGAACGGCTCTGGGCCAACATCCGGGAGACGGTCTCCGCCTTCCTGTACAACGAGTGGCGCAGCGGCGCCCTTCTGGGCACCCGGCCCGAAGAAGCCTACTTCGTCCGCTGCGACCGTTCCACCATGACCCAGAACGACCTGGACAACGGCCGCCTGATCTGTGAAATCGGGGTGGCCGTCCTCTACCCGGCCGAGTTTGTCATCTTCCGCATCGGCCAGAAGACGGCCGACGCCCGATCCTAACCTAACGCCTGACGGAAAGGAACGCAGCCATGCCTGAACGGGATCTGCCCTATGGCGTCTTCAACTTCCTGGTGGCCTTCGACGGCGACGAGCGCACCTTCGGCGGGTTCTCCGACGTGTCCGGCCTGGGCACCGAGCTGACCATCGCCGAATACCGCAACGGCAGCGACAGCGAAAACCACGTGCGCAAAATCCCCGGCCTCCACAAGGTGACCGACGTCACCCTGAAGCGGGGCATCATCGACTCGGAAGCCCTGTGGACCTGGTTCAAGGATGCCCACACCCAGGGCCCCAGCGCCAAGAAGAACGTGACCATCACCCTCCTGGACGAGGCCCGCAACAGCGTACAACAGTGGTCCCTCCAGGGAGCCCTGCCCATGAAGTACACCGGGCCGACCCTGGCCGCCAAGGGCGGGCAGGATGTGGCCATGGAGGAGCTGGTCCTCTCGGTGGAAGGTTTCGACATCAGCCGAAGCTAATCAATAATCTAGCCACACATCACTTTGGGAAGTAAGTCGTGAAACGAATAGGGACGGGTTGTCCGAGCCTGATACAACGTTCGATCCAGTCCCAACCGATGCGAAAGTAGCTCTTGTCCCGACGGCTCTTGAC
>NZ_VIGC02000027.1 GCF_006569185.2 Litorilinea aerophila
GTTCTTTCGAAACATGGCGTTGACCAGGTTGGCTAGGGAGGAAGTACACGTCTTCCCCTATTCTACCTATTTCGCACTTTTTCGCGAGTTGCTACATGCTGCGAAACCCTTTTTGCAGGAGAGTCATCTTTGGATCGAAAAAGCGCAAAGCGGATCTCAGGATCCAGGGGACCAGGGAGGGCTGTGCGCCCAATCCCAGGCAAATACCTGGGCCAGGTACCCATGGAGTTCGGGCAGGTCGCTCAGCACCATCACCTCCCGGTTGACCTTGTGGCTGACTTCGCTGCCGTTCAGGCTGCCAATGGCCGACCAGCGGTTACCGCCCACGTCCAGGAGCACCAGCTTGGCGTGGATGCCGCCGCCTGTGGGGTTCCCCAGGCGTACCTCCAGATCCAGCCCCTCCGCCTGGGCCAGCTCGGTCAGGTAGCGGGCGGTAGCATGGTTGCTGCGCAGGTCTTCCGCCTCGTCAAAGTAGCTGTCCAGCAGGATGCGCACCCGGGCGCCCCGCCGGGCCGCGTCCACCACAAGTTGTAGCCGGGGGTTCGGATCCGCGATGGGGTTGCTCTGGCTGCTGCCCCAGTGCTTGTGTTCGTACAATTGCTCCAGCAGGATGGTATCCCCGGGGCCGGCTTCCTGCAGCAGGCCGAAGAGTCCATCGTCCGGCCGCATGGCATTCTCCGGGGCGCTGACCACCATGAAGATGGCCGTGCCCATGAAGATCTGGGGAGCGCTGAATGGTGCCGCGGCAACCGGGTACTCGGGCGGTGGGGGCAGGACGAAGTCCGCCGGTGGGGCTCCATAGCGGGGATGGTCGGCCTGAAAGGGGGTGAGATCCAGAAATCGCTCCGGCGCCCAGTCCCAGTCGAAAATGCCCTGCAGGGCCTGCACTACAGGCGCGGCGTCCGTCAGCAGGTAGAAGCCTCGCCGGCCACCCGCCGGGCCAGCCCCGGCCTCGGCGGACGGGAGGGGCATGGCGTCCAGGCTCCAATTTTCAGTGCCCACCAGGGCCAGGCGGCCGTCGATGAGGCCATATTTGGCGTGGAGATAGCGATAACGGGTTGCATAACCCCTGGGCGCGCTGTCATCGGGCGCCAGGTAGCGGACATGGACGCCCGCGGCGGCCAGCTCTGCCACGCACCACCGTTGCAGGTCGGTGATCCCGCCTGGGGGTGTGCCATCCAACAACAGGCGGACCTGCACCCCCCGCCGGGCCGCATCGGCCAGGATTCGGGTCAGCTCCGGGTGTTCCAGGGTGTAGAGGCTCAGGTCCACGGAGGTGGCCGCCTGGGCCAGGGCATCGGCCAGGGGCTGGTAGAGCCCTTCCGGCCCCACGGCGACGGTTACGGTGGCTGTCGCCCGCCCCTGGGAAGGCCGGAGGAAACCGTCCAGATCCCAGCCCATCCAGCCGGGGAAGCGTACCCGCCGCCCCCAGAAGGGATCCCGCAGATCTCCGGCCCAATCCCCGGCCTGGTCTGTATCCACAGGCAGGCCACTCTGGGGGTGGAGTTTGCGCTGCCAGATCTGCCCGGCCGCGGCCAGGCTGCCCCGGGTGTAGAGCTGGGCGGCCGGGCCATTCCACCCCGGGGTGGGCGTCTGGATGTCGCCGTAAACCAGGGTGTCCACCAGCTGGCCCCGGTCGTCCACGAGTTGGATGAAGCCCCCCTGGTTGGCCAGGGTCAGGCTTCCGGCCAGCTTCAACACGGCGGGGTCGTCCTCCCCTTCGTCGTCCCACTGGCAAGCCGGATCTTCGCCGAAGGTGTGCCGGAAGGTGGCTGCCTGGGCGGTGCACCAGATGCGCTGGCCGGGAGCCAGGGTAAGGGTCGTGGTGATGGGGAAGGTGGCGCGGCGGCTTCGGGTGACCAGCTGCCAGCCGGCCAGGGGTTGGGCGCCGCTTCCCACGTTCCAGAGGAGTATGGCCTCATCCGGCTCGCCTGAAATGCGGCTGTCGATGTGGGCAGCCGCGAGCACGACCCGGGAAGGAGGCGGACCACTGACGTAGGGCAGAAAGGCACGGATGGGGTAAGTGGCAGGCGATGCGGGGGCAGGCTGTTGGGCCAACACGCCTGGGGAAAAGATCGTCAGGGCGCAGAGGACTACTACAATCTGGCGTAAATACCGCGGCAGAAATTCGGCGGTACTCCCTCTGCTGGAAACCATCGGCGAATTTCGGCCGGGATTTACCACCACGAGCCAGCCTGCCCAATGGCAGGGGCAGCTCCAGGCAAGCAGGCGGCGACGGCGAGGCGGGCGCAGGGGGATAAGCATCCGATCCTCCGAGACATGATGGAATGGTCACTTTCTGATGATGGCCCATTATAGCGCAAGGCACGCCTTTTGTCCTTCTGCAAAAACGCATAACGCATAACACGGTAGACTTTCAATCGTGGGGAATCTCTTCCAGCCTCATCGGAAGCAAGGCCGCAGGTAGCCCCGTCAAACGCCCCGGTGGGCGCCATTCGCCGCGGCGCTTCGCCGGTTTCTCCTCAGGTTCCCGGAGGCGCCCGGCGGGAACCGCGCGGACACTCCGATTGCCATAATTTGTGTGCAATGCGCTACTTGTTGACATTCAGATTGCTGTTTGCGTCTGCTTTTCCTGCGTTTATAATTGGAGAAAGGGTCGGTATCGCAGTTGAATGGAGGTTTGGCAGGCATGCAAGATACTGCGGGCATCTACGAATTCGTCGGTATCGGCGAAATGGCCGAAACGTTGACCCACATGCTGTCGCTGAATTTGAAACAGGGGATGCAGAGCGGTGGCCGGCAGCGGGCCGACCTGGGGCGAGTGGAGCAGCTGGTCCTCCAGCAGGCCCGGGACTATTTGAGCAAGGTCCGGGAAGGATTCATGCTCAGCGTGCGGGCCACCCAGGTGACCCATCCCCGAGAGCTGCGTTACCTGCTGGAGCGGGTGCTGACCGATTGGTCCCAGCTCAGCCAGGAGTTGGGCCTCGACACAGGGGCGGCCGGGGAGGAATCTGCATCTTCCCAGGCGGGTGCTGGCCTGGGCATGCCCACCGCCGACCACGTACTCCACGTGGAGCGGGTGCGCTATCAGCTGCTGGCCTTTGGCATGGCTGCTGTGGCCATGGGGTATCTGCCCCGCCTGCCTGCCCAGCAGATCACCTTCCCCCACAGCTACAGCGACCCGCCCACCTACGCCGACATCCCGGTGCCTTCCACGCCCGGCGAAATGCTGTGGCGCATTGAAGAGCTGGAGCAGATGCTGTGGCGCCTGATGTCAGCCGACATGCAGGAGCTGGTCCAGCGCCAGTATGGTCCGCTGCGGCGCACCTACGGCTTTTTCGAAGCCAGCGCCTGGCTTTCCCAGCAGGAAGCGGAGCGGTTTGGCATCAAGCCGCAACGGCGCCATGTGGCGCTCCTCTGAACCCGGGCCGATCCACCCTTCCATCCCTGGCCGCCCATCCCAAAGTCAACAGAAAGGACCTTTCTTGAAGCGGTTACCCTGGGCCGTGGTCCTGATGGCCGTGCTGGCGTTTGCCCTCTGGCACGGACTGTCGCCCCGGGCGGTCTCTGCGGCCCGGGTTCCCCACTTTGTTCACGTCATGGTCGAGCTGGCGGAGCCGCCCGCCGCGGCCCTGTACGCCGGGCTAACGGCCGCAGGCCCCCAGGACACGGCCTCCCTGGCGACGGCCACCCGGACCCACCTGGCCAGCCTGGAGGCCGCCCAGATCCGGCTGCTGGAGCAACTGGCTGGGCTGGATGCCCAGGTGCTTTACCGCATCCAGCGGGTCTATAACGGCGTGGCCCTGCGGGTGGACGCCGCCCAGCTGGATGCGTTGGCGGCTCTTCCGGGTGTAAAAGCCGTGCACCCACTGGTGCCCAAAACACCCCTGGGCAGCATCGACTACATCGGTGCCCCGCAGCTCTGGCAGGGGGTAGACGGCCAACCCCTCACCGGCCGCGGCATTCGCATCGCCGTGATCGACACGGGCATCGACTATCTGCATCCCCATTTCGGTGGGCCAGGCACGGGCTATGGCAGCAACGACCCCACGGCCATCGGCGATGTGGCCGGCTTCCCCGGGGCAAAGGTGGTGGGCGGCTATGACTTTGCCGGCGATACCTACAACGCCGATCCTGAGTCGGCCGCCTACCAGCCCATCCCCGAACCTGACCCCGATCCCATGGACTGTTATGGACGCGGCCACGGTACCCACGTGGCCGGCATCGCCGCCGGCTACGGGGTGACCCGGGACGGCCACACCTACACAGGTCCCTATCCGCCCGCTTTCGCCAACAGCGACTTCTGGATCCCGCCGGGCGTGGCGCCGGAGGCCCAGCTCTACGCCCTGAAGGTGTTCGGCTGCGGCGGCAGCAGCGACGTGGTGGATCTGGCCATTGAATGGGCCGTGGATCCCGACGGAGACGGGGATTTCTCAGACCGGGTGGACGTGATCAACCTGTCGCTGGGGGCGACTTACGGCGCCACCTACGACAGCACCACGGTGGCCGCAGAAAATGCCGCGCAGCTGGGCGTGATCGTGGTGGCCGCGGCCGGCAACAGCGGCGATACCTTCTACACGGTGGCTTCGCCCAGTGTGGCCGACCATGTCCTCAGCGTGGCCGCCATCGGCGTGGACGCTTTCGATGCCCCGGCGCCCACGGCTGCCCTGGCCTCCTTCTCGGCCCGGGGGCCCCGCCGGGGGGATTCCGCCCTCAAGCCGGACCTGGCCGCGCCGGGTAGCCAGATTTTCTCTGCCGGCATCGGCACCATCGGCTACAGCAGCTCCGGGACGTCCATGGCGACGCCCCATGTGAGCGGCGCCATGGCCCTGTTGCGCCAGCGATATCCGGCCCAGGGAAATGGGGGCTTGAACCGCTGGACGGTGGAGGAGCTGAAGGCCTTGGTGATGAACACCGCCGCCGTCCCGGTCTTTCAGGGCTTTGAGCCTGGCTCCCACCAGGCCGCACCATCCCGCCTGGGCGCCGGTCGCCTGGACCTGCAACAGGCAGTCCGGAGCCAGGTGGTGGCCTACAACGGCGACAACCCGGGCCAGGTGAGTGTTTCCTTCGGCGCGCCCGAGGTGCTGGTCTCCTACACGGCGCGCAAGAACATTCGTCTAGTCAACCATAGCGCCGTTACGGCCACGTTTACCGTCAGCTATACGGCTGCGCTGGATATGCCTGGGGTGAGCTTCGAACTGCCCCTGGGCCGTGAGGTGGTGGTGCCCCCTGCCGGCGTGGCCGTGGTGCCGGTGGGCCTGGAAGCCGAGGCGGCCCAGATGAAGCATACCCGGGATCCGGCGGTGGATCTGGCCCAGACCTTTCCCCGGGCCTGGCTGAGCGAGGAGGCCGGCCAGGTGCTTTTCCTGCCCGCGCAGGACGGCCCCATCCTGCGGGTGCCGGTCTATGCGGCGCCCCGACCCGTGGCCCAGATGGGCACCCTGGAGGGGAACCTGAGCTTCACGGCGACCCAGCCAGTCACGGACGGACTCCATCTTTCCGGCGTGGCGTTGAATGGCTCCCAGCCGCCCACCGATGTTCGCTCCCAGGTCAGCGTGCTGGCCCTGCAATGGTCCAGCCCCAATGAGCCCCCAGCCCATGAGGAGATCCCGGACAGCCCTCCCTATGACCATGCCGATCTGAAATATGTGGGTGTGGCCAGCAATCTGGCCATGTTATCTGGCCCCTTCGGGCAAGAAGGGCTGCCGGCCCTCGAGGAGCCCACCCTGTACTTTGGCATCGCCACCCACGGGGACTGGTCTTCACCCAATGAAGTCCAGTTTCAAGTGTATCTGGACACAGATGGGGACGGGGCCAGCGACTATCGCCTCTTCAACACCAACTGGGCGACCTATCAGAGCGATTGGGCGGTGAGCGACGTCTTCCTGACCGTGTTGGAGGATCTGGAGACGGGCCAGCGTCGGAGCGAGGTCTTCTTGAACGGGGTCTCTGCCCTGGGGGTGGACACGGCGCCCTACAACACCAACGTCATGGTGCTGCCTGTCCGCATCGGCGATCTGGCGCTGCCGGCACAAAATCCGCGGCTTCGCTATTTTGTGGAAAGTTACAGCCTGGATATTTCCGGGGCGGTGGCGTTGGGGCGCTTTGTGGAGCGGACGCCCACCCTGAGCTTCGACCCGAGCCGGCCTGGTCTCAGCCCGTTGGGCGGCCACCTGGGGACCATCCTCTATGACGATGTGAACGGCCATGTGATTCCCGTGCTCTTCAGCCCCGTGGATGCCGGTGCCGGTCGGCTCGAGGGGATCCTGCTTTTGCACCACCACAACCGCCAGGGCATCCGCGCCCAGGTGGTAACCCTGGACTGGCTCCGCCAGCTCTATTTCCCTGTGATTCAGAGCGCGCCCTGACGGTGAAACGGGGCGGTGGGTTGGAAAGGGCCTGACCGGCTCGCCTCAGCCGGCGAAAAGCATGCGCCCACAACTGGGGCAGTAGACCAGGCCGTGGTTGGCGGCATGGATGGCGCTGATGACGCCGGTGGGTACCTGGACGTGACAGGCGCCGCAGATGTCATTTTCCAGCGCGGCGATGGCGATGCCACCTTTGCGTTTGCGCAGATGCTCGTAGCGTTCCAGCAGCTCCTGATCCAGGGCGGCCGAGAGTTGGGAGCGCTTTTGCTTCAGCAGGACGTAGTGTTGCTTGAGCTTCAGGCCTTCCCGTTTCAGGGCGACCTGTTGTTCCTGCCATTCTGCTTCCAGTTGGGTCAGGGTGGCCCGTTCTTCCGCCAGCTTCTGGTCCAGCTCATCGGCCTTCATGAGGGCTTCCATGGCGCTGTCGTCCACCGCGGCCCGGTGCCGGCGTAGGGCTTCCAGGCTGGCCTGGAGGGCGGTCAGTTCTTTGGTGTTGTGGACTGTGCCGCTCATGAGCTTTTCTTCCGTCTCCTGGATGCGGCCGGCCAGGCTGCGGGATTCCAGCTCTGCGTTTTTCTGTCGGTTACGCCACTCCTGAAGCTCCGTTTCCACCGCCGTCACCTGATCCCGGGCTTTCTGCACCTTGTCAGATTCACCCAACAGCTTTTGGATGTGTAACAACCTGCGCCGAACTTTATCCCACGTGAGATCGACCTTCTGGAGTTCGTAGAGCCGGGCCGTATCGTCCACAGGTTACCTCCCCCTATCGCTCAAGATCTCCCTCCGTACCTTGTCCCCATGCCCGGGGACCCAGGACAGGGGTCCCCATCTCTGGCCCGGTGCGGGAATCGCCGGGCCATGGGCCATCCATCGGTGAGATCGCCAACAAAAATTATATCACCGGCCTGAAGATGGCTCAAACCGGCTCCCATGGGATGGGGCGGCTGCTCCCCTGGGGCACCGATGGGGTACCGATGGACTTGCCAATCCAGGAGTTCATGGGGAAAATGGGGGGACATCTGTCGGTGCCCAGTACAGTCCGGCGTAAGGACTCCAGTAGAAATTCAGCGGCACGACCTCGGGTGGAACCCCCCGGCGAATTTCTGCCGGGATTGACGAGCCTGAAAAGGGAGGAGATCTTTCATGTCCCGCCTGCCGTCCAACCGCAGTGGACAGAGCTTTATCGAATTTGCGCTGATCATCATCCTGTTTGCCATTGTGCTGCTTTCCATCTTGCTCATCCTGGGCGATGACCTGCGCACCTTCATCAACGACCTGTTGCAGACCTGGTTCCCAGGCCTGACGTTGCCCGGCAGCCCGTTGCGGATGCTCCTGGCAGGCCGGTGGCTCTGAAGCTCCTTTCGGAAGCCCTATTCTCGATTACGGAGGATCCCCCATGTATCGGCTATCTCCCGGGCCGATCCCCTGGTGGCAGCGCGTTGTGGATCGATGCGTGGACCTCTTCTTCCCGCCGGCCTGCGCCGGCTGCGGCCAGGTGGGCTACCCTTTTTGCCCCCGGTGCGCCCAGCGGGTGGAGCCGGTTCCAAGGCCCTGCTGCACCATTTGTGGACGCCCTCAGCCTGAACCTACCGATGCCTGTCCGGCCTGCGCGGCCGCGCTGGTGCACCCCGTGACCCGGATCCGGGCGGCTGCGCTCTACACTTCGCCCTTGCGGGAGGCCATCCATGCCTTCAAGTATGGCGGCCGCCCGGAGCTGGCCCAATCCCTGGGGCGCTACCTGGTGGTGGCCTTTGGGGAAGCCGATTGGGATACGCCGGTGGACCTGGTGGTGCCGGTCCCCCTGCATCGGGATCGGCTGGCCGAACGGGGCTACAACCAGTCTCAACTGTTGGCCCAGGCCCTCTGCCGATGGCTGCACCTGCCCCTGGGTACCGATGCACTGACCCGGGTACGTCAAACCCGACAACAGGTGGGGCTGGATGCTGCGGCCCGCCAGGAAAATGTGTTGGAGGCCTTTGTCGCCTCGTCCGCCGCCGTGCAAGGACGCACCCTCCTGCTGGTGGACGACGTTTATACCACCGGCGCAACGCTGAAGGCCTGTGCCGCCGCCGCCCTGGAGGCCGGAGCTACCCGGGTCTACGGCCTGACTCTGGCCATGGCCGGCCATGGCCAGACAGGATCGGTTTCGGGATATACCCTCCCACCGGATGGGTGATGGCTGGCGGGGTAGGTAGGTCAAAAGGCGGTTGACAATCTCCCCCCATCCGGCATACAATGGGTTCATGAGCGCCAGGGCGTTTCACCCCTCTGCCGTGAGGCAGCCACTCGATTTCACCCGGGCAGGGGACGCCATCTCCCACCGCCCCCCAGGCACGGCGCTGGGCACCCTCTACAGGCACGTCAGGCAGGTCCAACCAGGCAGATCCAACAAAGTCGCTTCAACAGAATCGCTTCAACAAAGCCGTGTGATCGGGAGCCGAAACCAATCTCCCGACAGAGTCGTTTACTCTTTACCCCGATGCGGCAGACAAGCATCGATGCGAGAAAATCGCCGGAAGAAAGGAGTCTGACCATGCAACTCATCGTTCATGGCCGCAACATCGAGATCACTGACTGGATTCGCCAATACATTGAGAAGAAAGTCGGCAAGCTGGAGCGCTACCTGCCCCAGGTTCAGGACATCAACGCCGAGCTGACCTACAACGCCACTCGGGCCGCCTCGGATCGCTACACGGCTCAGTTGACCATGTGGGTCAACGGCCAGATCCTGCGAGCTGAGGAGTCCACGGGCGATATCTTTGCCTCCATCGATGCCGCGGTAGACAAGATGTACCGCCAGATTCGCCGCCTGAAGGGGCGCCGGTACAAGAGCAAGCGCCGGGCTGCGGCCGCGGCCAGCGCCGAGGCCGAAATGGCCGCCACCCTGGTGGAGGAAATAGCCGGGGAGGAGGAGGAAGAAGAAGTCCGCCACATCGTCCGGCGCAAGCAGTTTACCCTCCAGCCCATGGATGAAGAGGAAGCCATCGAACAGATGGAGTTGCTGGGCCACGACTTCTTTGTGTTCTTCAACCCGGATACCGACAGCGTCAACATCCTCTATCGGCGCAAGGATGGCCACTACGGCCTGCTGCAGCCGTTGCTGGCCTGACCCGGCCAGGTGAGGATAGAGGTGAGGATAGAGGCGAGGATCGGCCTGCTATCTTCCGATAACAACTGACGGACACAAAGCGCCCTCCTGGATGACCACCCAGGAGGGCGCTTCTTTTGCCAGCGGAAGCGGGCTGGCTAATCCCGGCAGAAATTATGTGAAGCGGATGTTCTGAACGCTACGCACCACCTCGCCCACGTAGAGCCAGGAGATCTGGCGCAGGGTCAGGGCCTGGTCGAATTCGGTCAGGGCGGAAATCCCATCGGCTGGGGTGACCACGTGGAACCAGCGCAGGCCGGCCGACGCCGCCGTGTGCAACACACAGATGCTGGAGACGGTCCCCACGATGACCAGATGCTCCACCTGCCAGACCCGGCTCAGGTAATGGTCCAGCCAGGTGTCGTAGAACCCGTCATAGCGGCTCTTGCGGCAGACCAGATCGCCTTCCTGGGGCTGGAGTTCGTCGATGATCTGCCAGCCCCAGCTCTCCGCCCGGCAGTGTTCGGGCCAGATCTGCCACTCTTTGTCGCCCGGGTAGTGGGTATCCTGGGTGTAGGCGATGTGCGCGCCGGCAGCCCGGGCCCGCCCCAACAACTCCTGGATCTGGGCCACCGTCGCTTCCGCGGCGGGGACCACCAGGGTGCCCCCCGGTTTGACGAAGTCGTTTTGCATGTCCACCACAATCACGGCCGTGCGGGCCGCCGGCAGCACCACTTCCTCTTTGAACTGGATCTCGGGCACTTCCACCGTCTTCCCGGGAACGAACTGCGCTGTCATGGGTTATTCCTCCTTGTTCGAGAACGGTTTCCCACTGGCTTGCAGGAGACGCCGGCGTCATGGGTAAACCGGCGAGGCCGGTTACAGGATCACGGGTGCAGCAAACTGATTCCAGGCAATTGGGGATGCCCACCTGGTTAATGTCTGAGTGACACTAAGCCCCTGCGCTCCATTATGGCTGATTTTGACCCATTTGTCCAGGGCCATTCCGGGTTTGCCATCGATCTGGCGTGTGGCCGTGCATCTGTAGGGCCCGCTGGCCCTCGCCCGGCTCAATCCAGGGGGCGGACGGCGGATCGGGCAGCCGGGGCAACTCCCGGCCAGCGATCAGGGTGAGGGTGTTACGCAGCCAGCGACGACCGGAACGCGGTGTCATGTGGACATCATAGAAGGTGAAGTCGCCCTTCTCCAGGGTAAACAGGGCCACATCGGCCATGGCGCCGGGCTTGAGGGTGCCGATCTCATGCTGAAGGCCCAGCACCTCGGCAGGCCGGGCCGTGGCGGCCCGGATCACCTCGGGCAGGGACATGCCCAGCAGGAGAAACTTGCTCATGCACGTGGGCAGGTCGAAGAGGGGGCCAAGGATGCTGGACTGGTGGATGTCCGACGAGATGACGTCCGGTCGATGGCCTGCAGCCAGCAGTTGTTCCGCCACTTCGAAGGAGAAGGAGCCGGCACCGTGTCCCACATCCATGATGATGCCGTTGTCCCAGGCTCGTCGGGCTGCCTCCAGGAGCTTCCCCTTCTCGTCCACGATGCGCATGGTGCCGCCGGTGAAGCAGTGGGTCAGGATGTCGCCGGGGCGCAGCAGGGAGAGGACGTCGGTGATGGCGGGCGGGCCCTGGCCGATGTGTACCATCAGCGGAACCTGACAGCGGTCTGCCGCCACCCGCGCCCGGCGCAGCGGCTCGATGCCCTGGGGGCCCGTGGTGTTGGCATCGATGCGGGCCTTGATGCCCAGCACCAGGTCCCGGTTCAGGTCGAGCATGTTGCAGCACAGGTCCACGTCACAGTAGGCCAGATTGGACAGCTCCCACGTGGGCGCGGTGAGGCCGATGGAGGAAATGTTGAGCAGGGCGTAGATGCGAGCCGTGGCGGGCTTGGCGATGAACTCCCGCAGCCCCATCAGGTTGTAGCCGCCGGCCGAACCTACGTCCAACCAGGTGGTCACCCCCGTTCGGGCGGCCACCGGATCCGCCTGGATCCCCCAGTAGGTAACGTGGTGGTAGACATGGGTGTGGAGGTCCACCAGGCCGGGCGTGACGATCTGGCCGGTGGCGTCGATGACCCGGGCCGCCGCTGTGGTCGGGATCTCCCGGTCCACCGCGGCAATCCGGCCACGATGAATGGCCACATCGAAGAGGCCATGGCGGTCGCTGGCCGGGTCGATCAGCTCCCCGCCTTTGATCAATAGATCGAAAAACATGGCACATTACTCCCGGATGAGCTTGACCACGATGTAAGGCGTCTCCTGCTCCAGGTCGGGGTAGATCTTGCCGTTGCCGTGGTTGTCCATCACTTCGATGAAGTACATGAAGTCCCAGCGGGGATCCAGGTGCGCCGCCGGCACTGTGGCCAGATACCAGTTGGTTTTCTCGATGGGCTGCATGGGCAGGGTCTGGAAATCCTGGTATTGATTGACGCTGCGGTAGCGCAGGTGCACCCATTTGACGCCCGACGGATCGTCGACTTCCGCGGTGATGCGTAGAGGGCGATGGGCCGGCGCCGCGGTGATGGGCAGGTGATCCACCGTGGGCGGCGCCGTGTCCTCGGTGACCATGACCGGCAAGAAACCAGGGCCGTTGGTCGGGTAGATGGCCGAACGGCCGCTTTCATCCTGGGCGGTGATGGTGTAGCTGAGCCCCGGGCGGACCGCCTGGGCCGGGATGACGGCCTGGTAGGTAAAGGGGCCGGTCTGTTCCATGGGCAGGTAGTGGTAGGCCTGGGGATCGGGGCCGTAGCCCAAGTGGACCTGCACCAGGGGCACGGGGCCGGCGATGGTGGCCCGTACCACCAGGTTGGTGTCCGGCGGATGTTTGCGGCGGGGCGCGTGGGCGATGTGGAGCTCCTGCTCCAGGGACGGCGGCTGGAAGGTCTCCCGCTCTGCCTGCAACGCCTGCAGGCCGGCTTCCAGGGCTTCCAGCTCGTCCCGCCAGTGGCCGGACAGCCCCGCGCTCCGGCGCCCCATCATCAGGTCATGGTGGTAGACGTCGCCGGCTGCTTCCACCAGCTTCCGCCACTCGGTCACGGCCAGGGCCTCGTGGCGGATGGCGTCGTCCAGGGCGTGGACATCCTGGGTGTGTTGAAAGATGGCGTAGCTGTAGCCTGCCCGGGCCCGGCTGGCGTGATAGCGGGCCAGCTGGGCCAGGATCTTCAGATCCGTGATGGTGGCCACGAACTCAGGTGCCTGGGGATCGGCCGCCCAGCGGCAGGCCTGATCCACCGCAGCCAGGACCGCCGCCGCCGTCTGTTCAAACCAGAGGCTGGAGGCAATGGGATGGATCTTGGCCGATTCCCCCCCCTCCACCAGCAGCCGGGCTGCCTCGTCCATGCTCAGGAACTGCTGGGTGTCGCTGGGCAGGGCCGCGGCGTACTCGGGCAGATCGCCCATGCGCTGCTTTTCTACCCAGCCCCGGGTGGTGGGGAAGAGCCGGTACGGGTAGTTGTAGGCGACGATGCGGGGCAGGATGCGGCTGGCCAGGTGAAGCCCCCGCATGACGTAGGGTGCGGCCTCTGGGCCGAAGCGCCGTTCAAATTCGTGCTCCCACACTTCGGCCGGCGTGTCCGGGTTGTAGCCCAACCGGCCGAAGGTCTGGAAGAAGTGCCAATAGCGCTCAAACTCCCAGGTGTAGTGGCGGTAGCGGGGCGTGAGTAGCTCGAAGGGCGCGGCGTCGTGGTCCTGGCCCAACATCTTGGTGGCCAGGGGCTCGTTGACCTCGAAGCCGTCCCCGTCGTACAGGTGGGTGCTGGCGGCAAAGCGCCGCACATAGTCCGGGTCCCCCCAGAGGAGGATGCGGTTGGTGCCGCCGTTCCAGAGGCGCCAGTGGACCTTGTAGCGTTGGGGATAGCGCAGCAGGTCCGCGTAGCTGTGGCGCCGGTCCATCTGATTCTGGGGGTGGATGTGGGTGGGGTGGAAGGGGAGGCCCATCTGCTCCATCCAATATTTGGTGCAGACCCGGATGGGAAGTCCCTTGTCCAGCCCCATCTCGATGATGGCATCGGGCACGCCCTTGATGCGCGCGTCGAAGCGGATTCCATGGCCGTGGCGGGCCATGATCTCGTAGATGCCAGCCCAGAAATCCCGAGCTTCCTCATCCTGGAGGCCCGATTCCCAATGCATGCGAAACTGGATGGCGTCCAGATCGGGCACCAGTTGGAGCAGCCGGGCCAGGCCGGCCTGGTTGTAGGCCATCAGGTTGTCGCTGGTCACGCCGGAGACACGCCAGCGCAGGGGGCCGTCCGCTTCTGTCTCCAGGCCCACCTGGACGCCGCCCCGGTAGATGTGGTCCCAGATGCCCAGGGTGACGTTCAGCCCCCGTTCATGGCACATCTGGACCAGGCGGCGCAGGGCTTCCAGATTGCGCTGTTGATGCTCGGCGGTGAGCCCCACCACGTGCACCTCCGGGAATTCGTCCAGGTTAAAAAAATAGGGGTAGGGGGGGGCAAAATAGCCGGAGCACTCGTAGCCGAAGATGAGGACGAAGCTGTTGAACCGGTTCTGGGCCAGGAGGTCCAGATAGCGGCGCCAGTAGGCTTCGTCGTGGAAGAGGCCGTCGAAGTAGGCGTGGTGCATGGTGTATTTGGAGATGGCTCGCTCTGAAACGGCCGGCTGTTCCTGGAGGTCGCGGACGGCTCGGAAGGGATCTTCCCCGGGCGTGACCCAGCCGATGCGGTCGGCCACATCTAGCAAACCGTACATCAGCCCTCGTTCGTCGCTGCCAGCCACCAGCACGCCCGGGCGGTGGCGCCAGCGGATGTGGCGGATGCAGAGGGCCTCGGGCACCTCTGGCACCGTGGCGCCGCTGGCCTCCAGCAGACGGGCCACCGTGGGGGAAGTGGTCAGGCCCGCTGCCAGGAAGGGCGTTTCGTCCTCCTGGCGGAGCTGCGATTCTTCCTGCCAGCCGTAGCCCTGACGGAGGAGTGCCTGTTGCAGGGCCTCCAGACCATGGCGGACGGGCGGACCCGGTGGGCTGTCTGTGATCAGGGTCACTGGGGGCAGAGGTTCCGTGGCATTCATGGGCACTCCTGACTTGGTAGATACTCCTGTGGGGACAACAGGGCATGGGATGTGGAAGGCTTCCCAGGGGCCGGCGCATGGATGCAAGTGTTCAGAACATTATACAATCATTTCCCCGGTCGGCTCTAAATCCAAAGGCTCATCGACCACAAATGTAGGCTACCCACCCCCGGTTTCGCAGGGGGCCAAACAGGTTCGCACCCATTTGGGAGAGGAGTCAATCCAAACAGCTCCATCATCTTTCCACATCTTGTCTCTTGTCGAAAGCGGGACGCTGTAGTACCATGGCCCACGACAGAACAGCGTTGAAAACCCCTGATACCGGCCACGTATCACGCACCCCGCGACAGATTGACGCCGGGCTGTACCGGCGAAGATATGACAGCAGCCAACCGGTTGGAGATGGAGGTCCCCGAGGGGCAGAAAACGAGGGGCAAGGAAGCGAGGCGCTATGTGTGCGAAAATTCTCATCGTCGATGATCAGGCGGTGATGCTCAAACTGCTTAGCATACCGCTCCAGGCGGAAGGGCACACCGTTGTGACGGCCACCACAGGTGCAGACGCGCTGGCGAAGGTTCGGGCTGAACGGCCGGACCTGGTCATCCTGGACATCATGCTGCCGGACATGAGCGGGATTGAGGTCTGCCAGCAGATCCGGGAGCAGCTTCACCTGCTGGATCTGCCCATCATGATGCTGAGCGGCCGCACCGAGGTCCAGGACAAGATCCGGGGCCTGGAAGCCGGGGCCGACGAGTACATCACCAAGCCTGTCGACCCAGAGGAGATGGTGGTGCGGGTTCGTACCCTGCTGGGCCGGCTGCAGCGGCTCCGCAGCACCGCGGCCGCCCCTTCCCACCGGGGACGGGTAATCAGCGTCATCGGGGTGAAAGGGGGCGTGGGCACCACCACCGTGGCGATCAATCTCGGGCTGGCCCTGGCCATGCGCAATCAACCGACCATCGCCGTGGAGCTCCGCCCCTACTTCGGCACCTTTGCCACCCAACTGGGCCTCCCCCCGTCGGTGAATCTGGGGGAACTGCTGGAACTAACGCCCCGGCTGATCAACGAAGAACGGCTGCGCCCCTACCTGCTGAGCACCGGCCATCCCCATCTGCGGGCGATCCTGGGCCCCCAGCGCCTGCAGGATTACCGGGACATTGAGGCAGAGCAGGTGGAATCCCTGCTGGCTAGCCTGGTCAACCTGGCCTCCAATGTGGTCCTGGATCTCCCCCATTTGCCCTCGGTGGCCAGCCGGGCCGCCGTCCGCCTCAGCCAGACGATCCTCATGGTGGTGGAGCTGGAGCCGGGCAGCCTGGCAGCGGCCAGGGCCCTGCAGGAGCTGTTCCGTATCTGGGGCGTAGGACAGTCCCTGGTCAAGCTGGTGGCGGTCAACCGCTCCCAGGGGGCTCACAGCCTTTCCCTGGGGGAGATGAGCCAGGAGCTTGGCTATGATGCCTTGGGCGTGGTGACCGCCGCACCGGATCTGGCCCTTCAGGCCCTGGCCGCCGGCCGTCCCCTCCTGGAGCTGGCGCCAGATGCCCTGGTCACCCACACCTTTTTCGAGATGGCCGATCGCCTGACGGCGCGGCCGGCTTCCCGGCCGATCGCCTGACGGCGCGGCCGGCTTCCCGGCCGATCGCCTGACGGCGCAGCAGGCCTCCCGCAACCTGCCACCCCGAGGCACCTCCTGATGGCTTGATGGGATGGGTGGTATCGGAGAGAGACCTCCGAGCCCCGGCATCTTCGGATTTTTCCGAGAGATGCCGGGGCTTTTTGTGTGGGGCGCAGGTGGGTTGGGGGGCGGTTCAGGGATTTGCCACCAGGGGCAGGTAGATGGCGAACTGCTGGAGCGCCACCTGGCCCACTTCATAGGGCCCTGGGTTGTTGTCTTCGTCCAGCATCTGCACCCGCCAGTAGACCAGCGGGCCTTTCAGCTCCTTGGTGGCGGCATAGGCGGCGTTGTCGGTGGTGGCGCTTTCAGCGGAGCCAAAGAAGGGATCTTCGTCGATCTGGATGCGGTAGTTCGCCGCCCCGTGGATGGGATCCCAGCGGAAGACGGTGGCCGGGGTGACGGCCGCGCCCTGCTGCGGTTCCATCAGATGGGGCGGCAGGTATTCCTTGTAGAAGGATTGAGGCTCGCTGTAGGCCCCCAGGTTGTTATCCGCGTCGATCACGGCCACCCGCCAGTAGTAGGTGCCATCCGGCAGGGTTTGGCGTTTGGCCGGCGTGTAGGTGGTGGACTCGGTGGTGTAGGTGGCCGGGTTGCTGAAGTTGGGGTCGCCGCTGATCTGGAGCCGATAGCGGGGCGCGGCCATGCGCAGGGTCCCGGTGTTGGTCAACACCGGCGCCCAGGTGAAAGTGGGCTGCTCGTTGATGACTACACCGCCGACGGGGCTGAGGAGGGTGGGCGCCAGGGATCGCTTGGTAAAGCTCATGGGCGCGGTCCACTGGCCCATGACCTTGTCCGAGCGCCGGATGGCCACCCGCCAGTAGTAGGTGCCGTCCGGCAGGGGATCCGTCCAGGTGTAGCTGGTGGCGCCCACCTTCACGTCGATCACCGGTTTGCTGAAATTGGCGTCGTCGTCCACCTGCAGCACGTAGCCGGCGGCGCCCTCCACCCGGTCCCACACGAAGGTGGGCGTGGTCACCACGCCCTCGGGGATGACCCGGGGATTGGTGGGGACCCGGCTGCTCAGCTTGAAGCGCATGGGGGGCGACCAGGGGCCGTAGTCGAAGTAGCTGCTGCTGGTTCGATAGCGCTCGTGGCGGATGCGCACCCGCCAGTAGTAGCTCTCGTTGTCCTCCCGGGCCTGGATGGACTGGAAGGTGGCGGGCAGGAGGGTGAAAAATGACCAGGTGCTGCTCTCATAGGTCTCCCACTCCTCCACCACCTGGGTGAATTTGGGGTCCTTGGCCAGCTGCACCTGGTAGCCATCCACCGAGTCGAAGTAGGGCGTGCGCCAGCGGATGGGCGGCATGTCCTGGAAGACGAAGGGGTTGGAGAGCGGGGTATCAAAGGGATAGAGGGGCGTGAGCATGTCCGAGACAAAGGCCGGGCGGTTGAGGGTGCCGGCCTGGACGGGCAGGCTGTCCCGCAGGCCGTCTGCCGGGTCGGTGGTGGTGCTGAAGACGGTGATGGCCAGGCTGCCCACGAAGTCCTCCCGGCCGGCGCCCAAAGCGGTGAAGGGAACCTGGAGCTGGACGGCCTGGGTGGTGCTGTCATAGTGGACCTGGCCGCCGATGCCGGCCAGGCTGGGCCGGGGCATCCAGCTCTGTCCGTCCCATTCCAGGAAGAAGCTGTTTCCGGCGTCCAGCGTGTCCCCGTTTCGGTCGATGTAGAGGACGTAGTCCGGCGCGTAGAGGGGATCCACAGCGATGGGCTTGCCCATGGGATCCGTGCTTCCCCCTTCCCCTTCCCGATGATCCACATCCACGTAGAGGCCATAGCGTACGGTGCCGGTGACCGGATTGGGCGTGCCGAAGGCGATCACCCAGTAGAGGTTATTTTCGTCACCCGTTGGGCGGTTCAGCATAATGTGCAGGTCGCCCAGCTCATAGGCCCCCCAGCCGCCGTCCGGGCTGGTGGCGACCTGGGTCAGGAGGGGGTCATAGCCGCCTTGGGTATCCAGCAGGCTGGTGGCCGGCGGCACGAAATCGTATGGGTTGCCCATGATCAGGTCGTAGGAGAGGTTGAAGTGGCGCACCTCGCTCCACCCGCCCAGGGGCGATCCGCTGGCATCCTGGGCCTGGACTCGCCACCAGTAGGTGCCCATGGGCATGGCTTCCAGGCGGCCCTGCCAGGGCACGTAGTTGAGGTGGGTGGCCGTGGCCTCATCCACGACGTCGGTGAAGTCCCGGTCCCGGCTGACCTGTACCCGGTAGCGGTCGGCGCCGGCCACGGGCAGCCAGCCCAGGATGGGCGGCACCTCCACCGCCTCGAAAGCGTCGGCCGGATAGATCAACTGGATGCTCTCGGTGACCGGCAGGGTGGAGCTGCCCCGGTCGATGCGGGCCAGCCAGATGTTTTCGCTGCCCATCTGGCCGCCGTCCTTGTAGGCCCGGACCCGCCAGTAGTAGGTCTGGCCGTCCACCAGCCCGTTGAAAGGATGGGCCAGGGTCGGGGCGGCGGCATTGCCCAGGGTCTCGATCTGGAAGTTGATGGTCTGGAAGGCCGGGTCCGAGCTCACGGTGAGCTGGTAGTAGTCCGGCCGCTGGGTCAGCCCGGTGTCCGAGTTGTAGCTGAGGGCGCTGTCCCAGATGAAGAGGGGCCAGGCCACGGTCTCATCCCGATGGACGGGCAGCTCGGCCGTATTGGGCGGGTAGTAGTAGGGTGGGTAGATGGGGTTGGGGGTGGTGGTGTAACCGACGCGAAAGGCGCGGGTATCGCTCCAGGGTGTGTAGTTGTCCTCCGCGTCGATACCCCGGACCCGCCAGTAGTAGCTGCCCTCGATCAGAACATCTCTCCATTCCGGCTGGGCGTAGGAGGTCACATTATAAATTTTGATATCCGCGATGGGGCGATCGAAGGAGGAGCTTTTGTCGATCTGGATTTGATACCGTTCCACGCCGGGGATGGGGGTCCAACTGAAGAAAGGGTAGGACTGGAGGATGGCGTTGTTGGCCGGCGTCAGCAGGGTGGGCTGGAAGTACCACCGGGTGCGGAAGTGGCGCACTTCGCTCCAGGGGCTGCTGTGGCCGCCGTAGTCGATGGCCTTGACCCGCCAGTAGTAGTCCTGGTCGTTGTTGAGCTGCTTCACCGGCGTGTACTCGGTGTTGGCCGTCTGGTAGATCGTCTTGCTGCTGAAGTCCTCTTCTGTGCTGATCTCCAACTGATAGGTGTGGGCCCCTTCCACTGCGGTCCACTGGAAGCGGGGCACGTAGGCCGGCTCCAGGCCATCATCCGGGGCCAGGAGCTGGGGAGCCGTATTCCAGTTGTAGACAAAGGACCAGACCGGGCTTGACTGGCTATAGTTACCAGCGGCGTCGACGGGGGTCACCCGCCAGTAGTAGCGGTTGTTGGCGAACCGGGCGGTGGGGGTGTGCTGGTGCTTCACCGCGGTGGCGCTGTAGACCAGGTTGGTAAAGCCTTCATCCAGGGCCACCTCCAGCCGGTAGGTCGCCGCGCCGTACACGGGACTCCAGCGGAAATCCTGGTGGCCGAAGGCGGCGATCTCGCTGTCGTGGGCCGGCGAGAGGAGTTGGGGAGCGAGGGCGCCGCCGTTGCTCCAGTCTTTGGTAAAGCGCCGGGTTTCCGAGTAGGGACCGGCCACTGCGCCCTGCTCGGCCCGGACTCGCCAGTAGTAGGTGCCGTCTTTCAGCGCTTCGGTGGGCACGTAGGAGGTACCCACCGTGGTCTTTTCCACGACGGGGTCGGCGAAGGCGGCCGATTCGCTCACCTGGACCCGGTAGCGGGTAGCATCGGCCACCGGCGTCCATTGGAGGACCGGTACGCCCAGGGGTGGGTGGCTCTGGCCGGTGGTCACTGCCCCATCTTGGGGTGCCAGCAGCTGGGGCGCCTCCGGCGCGGTAGGATCCACCTCCTGGGCCAGCAGATGGCCGCCGGCCGCCATCCAGAGCCAGAAGCCCACCACAACCATGCAGGAGCCTAACAGCCGGGCCAATCGACCTGGGGAAAAGCCCCGGGCCTGGGTCGAGTATGGGGACATATGCCATCGTTCCGTCATCTTCGTGTTCCTCTTTTGTTCCACAGGTTTTCACGGGTACGTGGGCGAAACATGATTCGTCCACACGGTAGGTGGGTGCCCCGTCGTAGGCGTGGTAGGGGCGAATAATTCGCCCCTACCGGGGCCTGGCGGCAACGGGCGGGTCACGGACCCGCCCCGATGGAAAGGGGTGCCCCGTCGTAGGCGGGGGCGAATCATGATTCGCCCCTACTTTACCCGCCGGGATGTGCACCATCGGGCGGCTGGGAGCCGTCCCTACGGCAAACCGGTACCTTTGCGCAATTGGCGGCATCGGGCGGGCACGGGGGCCCGCCCCTACGGCCAGCATAGCAGCCTGACACGGTTGGGGTGAGGGCCAAACGATGGGAGTGACTACGCCAAAAGGAGGATTGGCCGCCGGTTTAGGACAGGGATCCGGGGGGAGGATGGCCGAAAACGCGAGTACGACATTTGGCACATGGGCTCAATCTTTTGTGCAGCGTTCTCCGCGGCCGCCCCTCGGTTTGTTGTCGCATTGAAATCTCGTCGTTTGGCCGATACCTGGGACCAGGCTCCCTGCTACAATGGGGGCAACTCGCAGCGGATGCGTGAAGGGTGAATACCGGAGTGCGTGATACGGGGTACCTGTTCACGCACCCCGTATCACACACCGTATCACCCACCACGCTTCTGGCAGAAAGGAGGAAGGATCCACGGAACGATGGAAGAACCTTTCTAACAGCCGCCTGTGTCATCGCCTTCGGGGCGAGGGGGCCACGACCCTGGTGGAATTTGCCCTCAGTGCCAGCGTGATTCTGCTGCTGGTGATCGGGATGATCGAATTCACCCGGGCGATCTACACCGCCAGCGTGGTCCAGGCCGCCGCCCAGGAAGGGGCCCGGGCCGGCATCGTCGACCCGGCCGAGATCAACGAGGCCGTCACCCGGCGCATGGTCGGGCTGGACCCGGACCGGGCCATCATTCGGTCCACCGTACGTGACGATAGTGTGCAAGTGGAGGTGATCTACCCGTACGAATTTATCACACCCTTCATCACCGGCGTGATGGGCGCCGACGGGGTGCAACTCCGGGGGGATACCCGCATGATCGTCTACTGACCCTACCATCTCCTGACGGTGAGGTCAGGCCACGGGGAAACCCGGTCGGTATCGGTTTCAAACGTTTACGTGTTCACATCCATTCGTGTTCAAGTTCCATTTGAGTAAGAAGGAGAAACTATCATGTTGTTCCTGATTTCCACCCTGCGCATGTACCTGCCTGTCTTGATCAAGGATGAAAAGGGACAGAGCCTGGCCGAGTACGGGTTGCTGTTGGCTCTGATTGCCGTGGTTGTAGTTGGCACCATCGCTGCCCTTGGGGGAGAAATCGCAGATGCGTTTAGCGCAATCGTAGCGGAGCTAGGAGGGGCACAAGCACCATAATTGGGGCGTTGCTCACTTTTAGAACCGCGTTGTTTCCAATCCAATACTCGCCGTGTCAGAAAAGCCCATTGTCTAGGACCCTGTAACGACTGCGCATCTGTATCACAGCTAGACACACGCCCTTCCTCGGCCAGAACCGACAGGCCCACGTCGCCACCTTTCCGGTGCCGCGTCCCGAGGGCTTCGGCATCGGAGCGGCCCGGGGAAGGGCGTCTTTCACCCGAAAAATCTGGGTCAGTACTTCGCAATGGGGCCCATCGGCGGAGGGAGCATCCTCAGATGCGGCGCCGTCCCGTCTGGCCCGGCATCTGAGGATGCCGGCTTCACGTTGGAATCATGAACGAGTGGTAGCGTCATCCAGTGCAATCTCTTGGAGGGAGGGCCATGAAGAACAATCCACAGCCTGGAACCTCCCGGCCGCGACCCGGGGAGCGGGGCAGCAGCCTGGTGGAGATGGCTCTGATCTTTCCCGTCCTGCTCCTGCTGGCCCTGGGCACCATGGACATCGGCATGGGCTTCCGCACCTATATTGGCCTGACCAACGCCGCCCGGGAAGGCGCCCGCTGGCTGACTTCCCACCCGGACGACGTGGATGGCGCGCTGGCCCGGGTCAGCGAGGAGGCCGGGCGCCTGGGCCTCAGCGTGGGCGCCATCAGCGATGGCGGCGTCGCAGTGGAGATCTCGCCCCAGCGCTCCTCCTACAGCGCCGGCGAGCGGATCACTGTCACCGTCCAGTATGACTATCCCTTGCTCTTTGGTTCGTTTACTGGTCTTCCCACAGTGCCGTTCCGCATCGGTGCAACCATGGTGGTGCTCTATGATGGCTCCTGAAACTGTCCGGGCCGGGCGCAGCAAGCAGCCTGGACGCAACAAACAGTGCCCCTGCCTGTGGGGGCGAATGGAAGAGATGTGGCGGCAGGAGGAGGGCGCCAACCTGGTCCTGATCTCCCTGCTGCTGGTGGCCCTGATGGGCTTTGCCGGCCTGGCCATCGACGGCAGCAACGCCTATTTCCAGCGCCAGCGCATGCAGTTGGCCGCAGATGCCGCCGCGCTGGCCGGCGCCCGGGAGCTGGCCACCTCCCCCGTGGTCCTGATGGACCAGGTGGATGCCGTCATCCGGGAAGTGGCCATGGCCAACGGCGCGGACGAGGTCACCTGGCGCCTGATCAACAACAATACCGGCGTCCACGTGGTGGCCCAGCGCACCTTTGGCACCTACTTCGCCCGGGTGCTGGGGCAGGGCACCATGAGCGCCCGGGCCTCGGCCGCGGCCGAAGCCACCTACCAGCCAGTTTCGGCCACCGACAACCTCTTTCCCATGACCCTTTCCTGTGACTGTGTCAGCCTGGGGGCAGATCAGACATTTGTTTATATGGATACGCCGCCTACGCCCGAAGGAAGCGAGCCCACCGCCACCCCCACGGCGACCCCCACCGCTACGCCTACCCCCACGGCCACAGCCCAGCCCACCCAGGAGGCGACTCCCACGGCGACCCCCACCGCCACCCCCACGGTCCAGCCCCCGGCCGAACCGGAAAAGGTGATCATTGCCTTGAACGATAACAAAAATACCAAATATGCCATCACCTTTGACGGGCGGACCGGAAACACCTGGCATTACACCGTCTACGAGCTGCGGGGGCGGGATCTGAGCCACTGGGATCTGGGCATCGGCTCCTGCCTGGATCGGATTGTGAATGCCTCGCCCGGGGGCGCAGAGATGGGGGTAGACGGCAGCACCGGCTTCTACGGCATCAAGTGGGACGTCTCCGACGGTTTCAGCAGCGGCTCCTTCGCCATCACCCTGGACGGCGACTACCCGGCCGGCACGGTGGAGGCGCTGGTGAAAGGCGGGCCCAACTCGGCCACCGGCCAGATCACCGGCCCTATCTGTGATGATGCCCAAAGCCAGACGACCGCGGCGGCTGCTTCCGCGCCGGACGACGACACCACTTATACCACCTTCGCCACCTACGCCAGCGAAGCGCCCGATCCCGGCCCGGTCACCATCGAGCTGCTGGACAACAAAAACTCCACCTATGAGGTCACCATGGTCCAGAAGAGGGGCAACACCTGGACCTATCGGGTGCGGGAAGTGCGGGGGCGAGACCTGAGCCACTGGAACCTGGGCATCGGCACCTGCCTGGACCACATTGTGAGCACCAGCCCCGGGGGCGCCGAAATGGGTACCGATGGCAGCACCGGCTTCTACGGCATCAAGTGGGACGTCTCCGACAGTTTCGAGGACGCCCAGTTCTCCATCACCCTGGATGCCGACTATCCCGCCGGCACGGTGGAGGTCCTGGCCAAGGCGGGCACCAAATCCAAGGCAGAACAGATCATGGGGCCCATCTGCGATGGCTCCGTAGAACCGGTGGAAGAGATGGGCCCCTGCCTGGACACCATCGATTTCGAGACCAACGCGGCCGGCTCTCCCCTGAGCAAGGGCCAGATCATCGACGAAGAGTGGGCGGCCTGGGGCATCCACGTCACCACCGACCGGGGTCCCGGCCACCCGGCCATGATCTTCGACAGCACCCAGCCCAGCGGCGGCGATGCCGACCTGGGCACCCCCAACGAGGATTTCGGCGGGCCCGGCGATGGCGAAGGTGGCGGCGTGGGTGAGCCCGGCGAGAACAACCGGGCCCAGGGCAAGGTCCTGATCATCTCCGAGGACGGCGACATGTCCGACCCGGATGACAACGGCAGCGGCGGCACCATCCTCTTCACCTTCGATCACCCCGTCCAGATCGATCAGGTGCACATCCTGGACATCGATGACGACGAGGCCGGCGGTTGGGTCGCTGCCTACAGCGACAGCGGCGGACAGCAGCTCCTGACCAAGGTGGAGATGCTGGGGCTGGGCGACAACAGCTTCCAGGTGGTGCCCCTCTATGTCTCCGGTGTGCGTCGGCTGGCCATCCACTTCCCGGCCAGCGGCGCGGTGGCGGCCATCGCCTCCTGCCAGAGCTCGCCGGTCAACCTCTACAGGCTGGGGGATCGCATCTGGCAGGACACCAATGGCAACGGCATCCAGGATGAGGGGGAGCCGGGCATTGCCAACGTGGAACTGGAACTGACCATCGTGGGCCAGCCCCAGGTGGTGGACCGGGTGACCACCGACGGGGAGGGGCGCTACGCCTTTGAAAACCTGCCCGCCGGCAACTACATGGTGAAGGTGGCCGACAGCAACTTCAACAGCGGCGGTCCCCTGGCCGGCTATACCTACAGCCCCCGGGACAGCGCCAGCGACGACGTGGACAGCGACTTTAACGAGTCCACCGGCAAGGCCGTGGCCATCGTGGCCAACGGTGACAACCTGACCGTGGATGGCGGCTTCGTACCCCCTGCCTCGCCGCCCCCGCCGCCCGACGACGAAGACGAGGGGGACATCGGTGGCGGCAGTGACGGCGGTGATGATGGGGGCGAGAACATGTGCGAATTGACCTGGCTGGACTGGAACGGCGGCTCCAGCAGCGTGAACGAGCTGCGCCAGAACATCCAGGACCTGAGCCGCAGCGGCAAGTGGCGCATCGGAGATGTGATCCCCAAGGGGCCGCCATTCAATAACGGCACCCAGGTGGCCAGCCAGCTCCGGGATTGGGAAGGCAAGTCCTTCATCATCCCCCTCTCCCGGGCCAACGGCAATGGCCGTCTGGTCTGTGGCTTCGCCCGGGTGACCCTGATCGACTACGAGGCTGTCGGCAACCGGCAGTCCTTTGTCATGCGCTTCCTGCGCTGGTTGGCCCGGGGCGAAGTGGAAGAGGGCGCGCCGGATTTCGGCCTGCGGGACGTCCGGGTCGAACGGTGAGTGGGTCTTTGTGCAAGAACGAGAGTGAACCATGAAACACAGCGGACTTCTATGGTGGGTTGGTGCCCTGATTTTGGCATCTCTGGCTGGCCTGTTGGCCTACGGCGTGTTGGCCACAGCGGCGCCCGCCGCGGCCGATCGCTTAGATGAAACCACCCAGCCGGTGGTGGTGGCCGCGACCAACATTCCCTTCCGGCGCTCCATCGGCGAGAGCGAACTGATCATTCGCAACCTGCCCCTGGACGCCGTGCCGGAAGGGGCGGCCACGTCCCTGGATCAGGTGGTGGGCAAGATGGCCACGGTGGAGATCTTCGCCAACCAGCCCATCCTGACCCAGTACCTGGTGACGCCGGACATCGTCACCCAGGCCGTGGCCCTGTCCGTCCCGGAGGGGAAGACGGTGATCGCCGTCCCCACCCAGTCCAAGCTGATCAGCAACCGCCTGATCCGCCCCGGCGACCGCATTGACCTGATGGCCACCTTCGACGTGGAGGTCCAGCGCTCCCAGGGCAGCGGACCCCTGGCCGAGACCATCGCCCTGATGCAGAACCTGGAGGTTCACGCCATCATCCTCCCGGCCACCACCGTGGAGGAGGGGCCGTCCTCCCTGACCAGCCAGGAAGGGGGCGTCTTCCGCACCCCGGATGAAAAGGGGCAGTCCATCATCCTGGCCGTAGACCCTCAGGACGCCTTGACCATCCGCCACATCCTGGATGTGGGCGGCTCACTGGACCTGGCGGTGCGGGCTCCGTCCGACGATAGTGTGGTGGACATCAAGCCGGTGGATCAGTTCTACCTGGCCGAGCGTTACGGCATCGACCTCAACCGATACTAAGGACAGTTTGGTGTAACCATGGATGAGCAGAAAACGTTGCATCTCGGCCTGGTGACAGGCGACCCCTTCCGGGCTGAAAGTCTGGAGCAGATCCTCCAGGAGTTGGGCTGGCAGCTGACGGCCTGTGTCAACCTGCCGGAGCCAGAACGTCGGCTGCGGCGCCAGCCCCTGGACCTGATCCTGGTGGACCTGGACCTGCCTTCCGCCATTGCGCAACTGGGCGAGCTGGTCCGACTTTTCCCCCACATTCCTGTGCTGGCCCTGGCCACGCCCCAGCGGCTCATCGAGCTGCAGGATGCGCTCCAGGCGGGTGCCACTGGCTTTGTGGCCTTCCCCATCGAGGTGGGCCATTTCCAGACCACGGTCCTGCGGACGGTCCAGGCCCGCTCACTCCAGGCCTCGCCCCAGGCCGGTGCTGCTGCTCGTCCCCGGGGCGCCCGGATGATCGCGGTCACCGGCCTCAAGGGGGGCGTGGGGCGCAGTACCCTGGCCGTGAACCTGGCCGTGGCCCTGCGGCAGCAGACCGACCAGGATGTGATCCTGGTGGAGGCCCATCACCACCTGGGGGATCTTTCCCTGATGCTCAACGTGGTGCCCAGGCACACCCTGGCCAGTTTGGCGAAGGAAGAGAACATTGACCTGGACGTGATTGAAGGCCACCTCCAGCCCCACCGCAGCGGGGTTCGGCTGCTGGCCGCACCGCCGGATCTCTCCCAGTTGGTGAGCCTGCCTGTGGAGAGCTGGCGCCTGATTCTGCAGTATCTGCGGGAGCTGGCCGCCTATGTGGTGGTGGACACCGGCGCCGTCGCCGATGATGTCCTTTCCGAAGTGCTGACCCTGGCGGACGAGATCCTGATCGTCACCGGGCCGGACCTGGCCAGCCTGCGCAACGCGCTGGTACTACACAACGCGCTGGAGAGCGAGGCCAACGTACAGGGGCGCCCCCATATCGTCCTCAATCGGGCCGGTGTGCGTGGGGGGCTGACCGAGGCGGCCAGCAGTGCCCAGCTTGGAGAGCGGATCGGGGCGGAGATCCCGGACGATCCGGCCCTGGCCACCTTTGCCCTGAATCGGGGCATGCCCTTCGTCCTGAGCCATCCACGATCCTTGCTGAGCCGGTCGGTGGTGCGGCTGGCCGTAACCCTGGCCGGCAAGGGCGCTGTGAAGCAGGCGTCCGCCAGAGCCCGGCGGCGGGCGGGGCTGCCCTTTTTCGGGCGGCGGCGGGCCGTTGAAGCCACTTGAGGGGAGTCGTGACCATGGCGTTTGTGGCCGTGTTACTCTTGGGGCTGCTGGCCGGCTGGGCCGCCAACTGGGCCATCGAGACCCTGCCGCCTGCGAGGGAAGGGCACCCTGCCGGGCAGGCAAGCTGGGCGTGGCCTTTCCACCGCCTGGCCGATCTCGTGGCGGGCCAGGGACAGGCGCCCCCGTCCAAGGCGGCAGGGCTACGCACCCTGGCCGTCTGGGGGGGGGCCTTCCTGCTGGTGACCCTGGCCTACTGGCGGTTGGGCTGGAGCCTGCAAATGGTCATGGTGGCCCTGGTGGCCTGCTTCTTCCTGGCCATTGCGGTCATCGACCTGGAACATCGGCTGGTTCTCAACCGGATGCTGTTGCCGGCCCTGCCCTTTTTGCTCCTGGCCGGGCTGGTCATCCAGTGGCCCCGGGCCGCATCGCCGCTGCTGGGGGCTGCCGTCGGTTTTGGCCTCTTCCTGGCGATTGCCCTGGTGCGCCCGGGCGGGATGGGCATGGGAGACGTCAAGCTGGCCGGCGCCATTGGCCTGGTGACCGGGTTATCCGGCATCTGGATCGCCGTTGTCATCTGCATTTTTACGGGGGGCCTCGCGGCGCTGGCCCTGTTGGTGTACTGTCGGCTGCGTGGGCAGTCCGTCCGGGGGCAGACCATGGCCTATGCGCCGTACCTGGTGTTGGGCGCCTGGGCGGCCCTCTACTTTGGGCCTGAACTCTGGAGGCTCTACCTGGGGCTTCCCCTGCAAGGATAGTAAATCCCGGCAGAAATTCGCCGATGGGTTTCCACCAGAGGGAGCGCGCCCAGAGGGCACCCCGAATTTCTGCCGTGGTATTTACGCCAGACTGTAATCAGGAAAGATCCGCATGAATGTTGCATTGATCGTTGCCGCGTTGGTGGTTTTGGCCGTGCTGTCCGCCATGGTGGGCATGTATTACTGGCTGGGCTGGACGCGGGACGTGGAAAAACGGCTGGCGGCCTCTTTTGCCCCCGCTGAATCGGAGGTGCGCCGCGGTCGCCTGCAGGATCAGGTCAATCAGCGGATCAGCCGTTTTGCCATGGGCGCGCGCCTGGAGCGCCAGCTGGAGGCAGCCGACAGCCAGTTTACCGCGGCCGAATACATCATGCTGCGGATCGGCCTGACCCTGCTCTTTTTCCTGGTGGGCTGGGTGATTGTCCGCCATCCCATCGGCGGCCTGACCCTGTCCCTCGTCGGCTGGATGTTGCCGGGTTTTTACCTGCGGCGCCGGCAGAGCAAGCGGGCCAAGGAGTTCGCCGACCAGCTGCCCGACATGTTGAGCATGTTGGTGGGTTCCCTGCGGGCCGGCTATGGCCTGCTCCACGCCCTCAGCGTCATCGAGGATGAGATGCCGGAGCCCATGTCCACCGAGTTCGGCCGGGTCATCCGGGAGACGGCCCTGGGCTATAGCCTGGGCGAGGCCCTGGATCACCTGGTGGAGCGCATCGACAACGACGACCTGGCCCTGATCGTTACCACCATCCACATTCAAAATGAGGTGGGCGGCAACCTGGCCGATGTGCTGGAGACGATTTCCAAAACCATCCGGGATCGGATCCAGTTGAAGGGCGAGATCCGGGCCATGACGGCCCAGCAGCGGGCCACCGGTTCCATCCTGTCGGGACTCCCATTCGCCGTGGGGGTGCTCCTGATGCTGATCAATCCCGAATACATGCTGGGCATTTTCCAGCCGGGTTGGCCGTTGCTCATTCCCGCTGGCGCGGTGGTGATGATCATCCTGGGGAATATCATCATGCGGATGGTGACCCGGATCGATGTGTGAGGGAGCATGAGTCGACACCGGCCTGGCGTTCTGTCACGTCCAGAATAAACCGTCCGCGAGAACGAGGAGGAGTACACCATGGATGTCGTATACGCTCTGGTTGCCATATTGGCCAGCATGAGTTTGTTTGCCCTTTTCATGGGGCTGCGCAGCTGGCAGGCCAGCCGGACCGTTCCCTCGGTGGCGGACTTCCTGGCAAACAGCATGCAGGCCGGCGGGACGCCGCCGGCTCTGCGCGACCTGGAGATGACCCGCCCGTGGAGCGAGCGGGTTCTGCGGCCCCTCCTGCGGCGGCTCTATCGGCTGGGACGCTATCTTACGCCCTCCCGCAACATCGAGGAACTGCAGCGCAATCTGATCCGGGCCGGCCTGCCTGGCGGGTTGACTGTGACCGACTTCCTGGGCCTTCGCTTTTTGGCCGGGGCCATCCTGGGAGGGCTCACCTTCTTCACCCAGGCCCACCAGCGGCCCCTGGCGATGGTGGTGCTGATGACCCTGGTGGCCTTTCTGGTGGGGCTCTATCTGCCCAACTTCTGGCTGCAGAGCAAGGTCCGCCGCCGGCAGAAGGCCATTGCCCGGGCTCTGCCCGATGCCCTGGACATGATGTCCATCTGCGTCGAGGCGGGTCTGGGCTTTGAAGCCGCCATCCAGAAGGTGGCTTCCCAGTGGGACAATGAGCTGGCCGAGGAGCTGCGGCGGGTGATCAGTGAGATTCGGGTGGGCATCGGCCGCAGCGACGCCCTCCATCACCTGGCCGAACGCACCGGGGTGCCGGAGGTGGCCAGCTTCGTGGCCGTGCTGGTCCAGGCGGACCGGCTGGGGATTGCCATTCGGGATGTGCTGAATACCCAGGCTGCCCAGATGCGCATCCGGCGCCGTCTGTTGGCGGAGGAGGAGGCCCGCAAGGCGCCCCTCAAAATGATGTTCCCTTTGGTGTTTTTCATCATGCCGGCGCTCTTTGCCGTGGTGTTGGGGCCGGCCATCCCGCGGCTGATGAATGGCCTGCGTTGATGTCGATGGTGCATCCTGGGGTGCAACATCCTGGGCTTGAAATGGAGAAGCGTACATGAAATGGTCCTGGACAACGTTTTCCGGAACGCAGGCAGAAAGCCCGTCCGTTTCTGAAGTGGAAAAGGTGCCTCCGTCCAACGGCGCGCCCGCGGCTG
Source organism: Litorilinea aerophila (assembly GCF_006569185.2). NCBI lineage: Bacteria > Bacillati > Chloroflexota > Caldilineae > Caldilineales > Caldilineaceae > Litorilinea > Litorilinea aerophila. The sequence continues at coordinate 30,415 of NZ_VIGC02000027.1, forward strand.
GAAGCGACGAAAAGCCTCGCCAGCGCGGCGGGAAGCCTGCCTGGCTGGGAGGAACGAATGGGCATGGGGGGAGCAACGGCGCACGCCGGCCTGCCGAAGAGCGGCCTGCGGCGCAGGACCCCTTTGCCGTCGAGGCGCCGGGGGCCGCCCGCGAAGGCTGGTGGAAGGCCGGGGACTCGGCTAAACCGGGGTCGGATGTCAGCGCCGAGTGGCAGGAGCCTTCTTCCCGTGGCCACAGCCCGGTGCCGCCCACCTGGGTGGTTGCATCGCCGGAAGCGGAGGCAACCGATGAGACAGCGCCCGCTCCGCCGCTGCATCCGGACTTGCTGGTTAGCCTGGATCCCCGATTCATTCAGGCCCAGTTCCACATGCAACAGGGGGCCTGGGCCGAGGCCGAGGCCCGGCTGCGGGCCCTCCAGGCCGACTATCCCCGCTCCCAGGCGGTGATAGCCCTGCTGGACGAGCTGGCATTGCGGGCCGCGGTGGATCTCCAGTGGCGGGACCGGATCCGGGGACGTCGGCTCGGCGTGAAGACGGAGCGGCTGCTGCGTCGGCTCCTGCCTTTCTGCCTGGTCCTCCTCTTCTTTTTGAGCGGCGGGCTCTTCTACCAGCACTTCATCAGCCCGTATCGCCAGATCCAGGCCCAGGAGCGCGCCATCCAGCGGCTGAAGGAGGAGGGCATGCGGGCCCTGCAACAAGGGGCCTACGTCCAGGCCATGAATCTGTTTGACCGGGTGTTGGAGCAGTGGCCCCAGGATGCGACGGTGTTGAAGCTGCGGGAAGACGCCAAACGCCAGCTCACCCTGGCCACCTACTACCAGTTGGCCCAGAAGGTATTGGCCGCGGGGAACTACGCCCGTGCCCTGGCCCTGTTCAACGCGATTGAACAAGAGATGCCCGGCTATCGGGACGTGGGAGAGAAGATCCAGGAGATTAACACCTATCTGGAGGCGGAGCATCTCTTCACCCAGGCGGACCAGGCATTTCGCCGTCAGGAGTGGCAGAGAGCGGCAGAGCTGTTCGAGGAGGTGCGGTCCCTGGAGGGCTCCTACAAGGCCGATGTAACCCGGGAGCGGATGGCGGCGGCCTACCTGCGTGCCGGCCAGGAGATCGTCTCCCGTCGGCCGGCGGGTCTGGCCGAGTTGGAACGGGCCCGAAGCTACCTGCAAAAGGTCCGCAATGCCCCGGCAGAGGAAGCCATCGCCCGGGACGAGCTGGATCTGCTGAACACCTATCTGGCCGGGGAGCGGGCCCTGCGGGATCAGGAGCTGCGCCGGGCCATCAGCGCGTTCCATGCGGTATACCAGGAGCGTCCCACCTACCTGGGCGGCTACCTGGTGGAGCAACTCTATCGGTCCTACGTGATTCTGGCCGAACAGGTGTTGGCCGACGGGGACGCGGCCTACGCCCGGGAGCTCTACGCCCTGGCTGCCAGCCTGCCGGTGGATGACGGCGGCGAAGCGGCCCGCCAGGCCGAGCAGCTGGCCACCCTGGTGGCCCGGTCCACACCTTCCACCTCTTCGACCCCCTTTGCCAGCATCACGGCTTTGGACGGGAAAAATTTACAGGTCTACGTCGGCTGGATCGCCTTCCGCAGCAATCGGGATGGGGGGGCGGATGTCTACATCATGCGGGCCGATGGCAGCGAACAACAGCGGGCGCCCCTGGCCATCCAGGAGCAGTTCCTGGCCCAGATCCAGGCAGATCGACGTTCCAGCGACGGACGTAAGGAGGTGGTTGCCCAGCGTCCGGAGGGCCGGAACGACTCCAACATCTTCCTGCGCACCATCAACCCGCTGACCGGGGATGCCCGGGAGGTGATGGTGACCAACTTCCCCGGCGACGAGTTTGAGCCTGTCCTCTCACCGGCCGGCGACCGCATCGCCTTCGTCTCGAACCACACGGGCAACGATGAGATCTGGACCATCGGGCTGGACGGGCAGGATCCCCAACAGTTGACCCAGAACCGATGGGAGTGGGACAAACACCCCACCTGGTCTCCCGATGGCAGCCAGATTGCATTTTTCTCCAACCGCTCTGGCCGGCGTCAGATCTGGGTGATGAACGCCGACGGCACCGGCCAGCGTAACATCAGCAACAACGACTACGAAGATTGGGATCCGGTTTGGATCAAATAGGGGAGCAAATCCATGGCACTCTTTCGTAATCGAGGCCAGCAGCCTCCTCCGGTCAATGGGACGGGCGTCAACGGCGCCGGCCACGTAGGGACGATGGCTCCCCATCCCTCGCGGCCCGAAGGAGCCCGGCCATCCGGCCCGGGCCATCCGGCGCAGGCCCCGGCCATGCCTCCTGGCGGCAAAGGGAGCCACCCTCGGGTGGTCAAGGTGACGGGCTATTCACCCCCGCCCGAGTTTGCCCGGGTGCGGGAGAAGGTTCAGCAGTTTCTGGTCAATGAAATTAAGACCATGAACGATGCCCAGGAGCCGGCGGAGATCCGTCGCCTGATCGAGCCCGTCTTCAACCAGGCGTTGGCGGATGTCAACCTGGTGGTAAGCCGGGTGGAGCGGGAGCAGATGCTGGAGATGATCATGGCCGATATCCTCGGCTATGGTCCCATCCAGCCGCTGCTGGATCGGGACGATATCAGCGAGGTGATGGTCAACGGCCCCAAACAGGTCTACATCGAACAGGGGGGCAAGCTGGTGTTGACCGACGTCAAGTTCGTGGACGACGACCACGTCATGCGCATCATCGAGCGCATCGTGGCTCCCCTGGGGCGCCGCATCGACGAGGCCTCGCCCATGGTGGATGCCCGCCTGCCCGACGGTTCCCGGGTCAACGCCATCATTCCGCCCCTTTCTCTGGTGGGGCCTTGTCTCACCATTCGGAAGTTCAAAAAGGATCCCCTCAAGGTGGACGACCTGATTCGATTTGGGACTTTCACGCCCGAGTTTGCCCAGTTCGTGCGGGCGTGCGTCATGGCCCGGCTGAACATCGTCATCAGCGGCGGTACCGGATCTGGTAAAACTACGCTGCTCAATGTGCTCTCCAGCTTCATTCCAGAGGACGAGCGGATCGTTACCATCGAAGATGCCGCCGAGCTTCAGCTTCAACAGCCCCACGTGGTTCGGTTGGAAAAGCGGCCGCCTAACATCGAAGGGAAAGGCGAGATTTCCATCCGCGACCTGGTGGTCAACAGCCTGCGTATGCGTCCGGACCGAATCGTGGTGGGCGAGGTCCGCGGCGGCGAGACGTTGGACATGTTGCAGGCCATGAATACCGGGCACGACGGCTCCATGACCACCGTTCACTCCAACAGCGCCCGGGATACCCTGAACCGCATCGAGACCATGGTCTTGATGGCCGGCATGGAGCTACCCCTGCGGGCCATTCGGCAGCAGATTGCCTCGGCTGTGGATCTCATCATTCACCAGGAGCGCATGCGGGATGGCAGCCGCAAGGTGGTGCAGTGTAGTGAAATTGTGGGGATGGAGGGCGACATGATCGTGATGCAGGATATCTTCACCTTCGAGCAGACCGGCGTGGACGACAACGGCAAGATCTTGGGTGAGCTGCGCCCCACCGGGCTGCGTCCCCGCATCAATGATCGCATCCAGGATGCGGGCATCCACCTGCCGCCCAGCATCTTCGGCATGCGCAGCGCCAACCAATGGTACCAGCCGTCGTGAGGGGCGCGTCGTTTGGGATGTTGGAATCAGGTATTTTTACCACGGAGTCTGAAGAATCCATGCGAGCTGGGAGTAAGAACGTGCGGATACGGCGGCAGTCTGACCGGGAAGTGATTGCGGATCAGGGGCGTGTGGCCGACACCTTCTGGCGTCGCTTCAAGGGATTGATGGGCGTTCGCCAATTTCCGACCGGCCACGGCCTGTTGATCGTCCCTGCCAAAGGCATCCACACCCATTTCATGTCTATACCCATCGACGTGCTCTACCTGGACCGGGAGGGCACCATCGTGGACATGGATGTGGAGATGCGGCCCTGGCGCATTGGCCGGGTACGGCGGCAGGCCCATCAGGTGTTGGAACTGCCCGCGGGCACCATCGCCTCCCGGGGACTGCAGGTTGGGGAACGGCTGGAGATTGACTGCCTCCCTACCGAAACGCGTCCATCTGCGCGGGGCGTTGAATGTTGCGGGCCGGGGCCGGCGGCAGGTGGGAAGGCGGCCGGTAGCCGCGGATGATCACCACCGGGCGCCCTTCGCTGCTCTGGCCCATGAGCAGGCTGGCCGCCGCGGCCAGCTCGTCGGCAATGCACTCCTCGCTGCTGACCAGCTCATAGCCGAACAGGTCATGCAGGCCCCGCTGGTTCCACAAGGGCGGCAGGCCGGCACAGCCGATGCAGACCCCCACCGTGCCCAGCCGCCAGGGCCGGCCATGGCTGTCGTTGATGAGGACGGCCGGGGCCACGCCGGTCAGTTCGGCCAGCCGCTGCCGAATGCGGGCGGCGCTCCCATCCGGGTCCTCCGGCAGCAGCGCCACCACTTCTCCGTCCCCGCCGGCCACGTTGCTGCGGTCCACCCCCGCGTTGGCGCAGATCCAGCCGGCCTTTTGCTCCACCACCAGCAGGCCGCGACGGCTGCGGATCACATCCCGGCTGTCGTCCAGGATCACCTGGACCACCCGAGGATCCTTGTCCACCACGGCGGCCAGGGCTCGGGCTTCGTCCGTCACCTGGACTTCTGACAGCCGGACCAGCCGGCCCTCTGCTTTGCTGACCACCTTTTGGGCAATGACCAGGATGTCTCCCGGCTGCAGTCGCTCCCCGGCCGCGTGGAGGCGATCCACGATCACGGCGGCCAGATCGTCGCCCGGTTGGATGAGGGGCATCTGGGGAATCGCGAAGAGGGTTGTGGTTTCCATGGATGATCTGTGCGCTTTCCAGGTTTCTTGGGCAAGTGGTGAGGTCACAGGGCGGTCGCTCCCCGGCCCGCCGACAGGATGGCTTCCAGGACGCCGCCGGCAATGGCCAGGGATTTGTCGGAGACGCTGTAGCAGTACTCGGCTTTCGCTCGAGGGTCCAGGTCCCCGATTTTCATGCCGGGCGTCACCGGCACGGTGGGGTGGATGATGCCCCGCAGCACACCGGTGAAAGGAGCGTGGATGGCTGCGGTACGCCCGGCGTCATCCCAGACGGTGGCGATCCATTCCCCCTGACGGATCGACTCCCCGATGCGTCGCTGCTCCTTCACAAAGCCGGCCATGGGCGCGCGTAGCACCCGGGTGGCACGCACACCCACCCCAGGCAGCGCCCCTGGTTCGCCGGTGTCCGGCTCGGCGCTCCCCTGCCAGAACACCCGGCCCAGATGGTGGCCCCGGTTGGTCTCCACCACCGCGTGGCAGTCCACACCGGCGGTGAAGCCCGGTCCCAAGGCGATGACCAGGGGCGCCTGCTCCCGGCGGGTGCCGAGATTGCGCTTGGCCATGATGCCATCCACCAGCACCCGGGGCTGCAGATGGCGCACGGCTTCGCCGGCCGGATCGACCAGCACAGGGATGATGCCCTGGGCCAGGCAGGAGGCTACCTCCGCCAGGGCGACCCGGCGGGCCCGGATGCCATCCACCACCGTTTCGCCGTCGAAGACGGCCTGGGCAAAGGCCACGGTCCGCCGCACCACCAGGGGAAGTTCCAGCTCGGTCATGACCACGGGGAAGCCGCAGCGGCGGAGCCGCCAGGCCACGCCGCTGGCCAGGTCACCGGCCCCCCGAATTAACACCAATGTCTTCTCCATCTTCATGTTTCCTCGCGTTCCATCATAGTACAGGCGGGCCAGAAAGACGAAACGTCCATGGGTGCACGCGCGGTTTGCCCCGGACGGCGTGGCATGGGTGTGTTCCTTCAGCTGGCCAGCGAGGAGCGCCCTCAGCGGGTGGCGGGCACGAAGCGGTAGCCCCGCCCCCGCTCATTTTCGATCACGCCGACCGGCGGCGAGGCATCCTGGAGCTGCAGGCGCAGGCGACGGATGGCCTCCTGCACCCGGCGGGGCGAGGCATCGGGCCGTTTCCAGATGTCGGCCAGCAGTTGCTCGGGCGGGATGATCTGATGAGGGCGGGCTTCAAAGTAGCGCAGGAGGGCCGCCTCGATCTTGGTGAGGCGGTCGTAGATGGGCGCAGTCTCCACCTGGGGCGCTGAAGAGATGGCTGGGGCAGGGTGTTCAGCCAGCCGGGCGGACAGGAATTCGGCAAACAGGGGAGAAAAGAGGCGATAGCCGGCGTTGGTGTAGGCCACGATGGCCTGGTTGATGAGCCAGTTGAGCGCGGGGAACTGCTCCGCGCGGACTTCGTGGAGCTGGAGGGGTTCCTTGAGCAGCCACTTCAACAGCGCCTGGATGGCCTGCCCCTCCAGCCGTCGGGGCGGCTTCCGGATCTTGTTCCAGCAGGTTTCGAAGAGGAGCCGCCCGTGCTCGGCCAGCCGCAGCCGCAGCAGGGGCAGATGCTCCCGACCCACCACTTGGCCCGGCGGCAGCATTTGCTCCACTTCGGTGAAGATGTCCCCGATACGGCCCAGCAGAAAAGGGTGGGTTCCGGTCAACTCCAGCAGCTCCGGGACCATGGACTCGATGCCGGGAAAGTGTTCGGCGTAGGCCGCGAGCCACTTCTGGGCCGCCTCCGGTTCCACCAGGCTGAGGAAGAGCTGGGTCATGACGTTGAACAGCGGCGACGCGGCCAGATCCCGGTCCAGATCGTGGAGGGGCTGTTCCGTGGCCACCACCAGGGCGATTTCCAGCGTCAGGGGCCGTAGCTCGTCGATGGTCTCCATGGAGAGGATCTGGTTTTCGAAGACTGCATCGAAGTTGTCCAGCAGAAGTACCAGGCGATAGCCCAGGCGGTTGAGCTGCTGGCAGATCTGCCAGAGCTGGCGGCTGGGGTTGGCTTCCTCTTGCACCGGATCCCAGTCAATGCGGATGCGATCCACCTCCGCCAGACGCTGGGCCAGTTGCCGGTACATGTAGCCCAGCAGATCTTCCTGAAGCTCCGGCCAGTCGCAGTCAAACCGGGCCACCAGCACCCGGCTGCTGTCCTGATAGGCCAGGGGACGCCAGTCGGCCAGCTCTCGCTGGAGCAGGGGGCCCATCTCGGAGGCCAGGTAGTTGAGCAGGCGACTCTTGCCGATCAGCTTGGAGCCCACCAGGGAAAAGCTGGCCGGCTGGGGCGCCAGGACACCCTGGACAATTTCGTAGAGGATGCGCTCGCGGCCAAAGAATTGACTCTTGACAGATTCCATGGATTGCCTCCGGTGGTTCAGCGGCCATAGAGGGCACACCACTGGGCGAAGAGCAGACTGACAAAGCGCCAGTGGCGTGCAGGTGCTTCGGCCAGGATGTCACATCGGCACAGCTCGTCCAGCGCGTGCTGGATCCGGGATGCCTCCAGGTGGGGGAGGGCGGCGCGGAGCGCTTCCCAGGCCACGGGGGCATCCCCATGGGCCACGGCTGCCTGGGCGATGGCGAAACAGACCTGGCTGCCCACGCCGCCCCGTATCATGTCCAGATAGTGTGCAAACAAATTTTCCCCGGACGCCAGAAATTCTCCGCGGACGGCGTCAATATCGGCCCGCTGGACTTCCCGACGGTTGTTGCGGGTCAGGTGGGAGACCAGCGCCCGGCAAAAGGCCTGGATGACGAAGGGGCTGCTGCCGGTGAGGCGGGCTACATACGCCACAATGTCCGGCGAATAGGTCAGGAAGTTGCGCATGGGCCATTCGATGAGCCGCCGCACATCTGCCTCTTCCAGGGGGCGCAGTACCAGGGTCTCGCCCAGCTCCATCAGTTGCCAGCAAGGGTCCTCCAGGTCGATCCGCGCCCTCTCGCGCACCTGATCCCATGCCTTCTGTTGCACCACCGCGATGACGCTGATGGCCGGGGTCACTTCCTGGAGCAGGCCCCGCCAGCCGTCGAAAAAGCTCCTGTCCAGTTGTCCGTGGGCGTAGGCGTCGCTGGTCCGGCTGAACTCGTCCAACAGCAGCACCAGTCGGTTCGTCCCCAGCCTCCCCTGCACGCTGCGCAGGTATTGGATGAGCTGGACGGCGGGCTGTTGCTGGAAGAGGGCGCGCAAAGGGGGGCCCAGCTCGCCCACCCGGGGATCCGCCTGGAGCTCTCCGTAGAGCAGACTGGCCAATTCGAAGAACAGGTTGACGTGGGCCGGGTTGCCCAACAGCTGGCAGTCGATGTAGACCGGCACAAAGCCCTGTTCCTGGAGGTGATGGCGTTTCAGGTGGAGCAGCAGGGATGTCTTACCTACCCGTTTCTGACCTACCAGCCAGATGTTGCCCACATTAGACAGCAGCCATTCGGTCAGGCGGGTGAGCTCCCGGGTGCGGCCAAAGAACATTTCCCGGTCGCTCACGGGGAGGCGAGTGTAGGGGTTCATGAAGGCCCGGTCCGCGTTCAGCAGGCCCTCGATCTCCGAGGGCGGCAGGCGCATGGGCCGCACGTCGGCCACCTGGCGGCCGGGAAGGTGGGCCAGGGCATCGGCGATTGCCTGCACCACCGTTTCGCTTTCTGCCTCCAGGGTGAATCGCATGTGGGCAGTTCCATGGCGGGCTGTGGCCTCCACCCGGTGCAGGGTGACTCGGGGCAGCATCTGGTAGATGCAGGCCAGGGCGTCGCCCAGCAGGCCATCCTCATTGAAGGCGGTGACCTCCAGCTGGGCCAGGGTTTTGAAGTCCGGCTGAAGGCGCCACTGGAGGGGCATGGGAAGGACATCCGACCGAAGCCGTTCGCAGCCCTGGCGGTGGATCCGCAGGCGCATCACTTTCCCATGGCGCTGGTAGGGAATGCCCACGATGTCGTCGCCGATGCGGGGGCGGCAGCATTGAGCCAGCTGCAGTTGATGGGGGCGCAACCCCAGCTCCGCTGGAACTTCGACCTGTCGCAGGATCTCCCCGGCAAAGAGGGGGTGGAGGATGCGATCCGGGTTGAGGTGGCCCGCCGCCACTTCTGCCAGCAGTTCCGCCGTCCGGTTGACCTGTAGATGACGCATGGCCTGCGCCAGGGCGTCCCCCAGGCGATGTTCCGGGATGTTGAAGCCGTAGTAGCGGCTCAGCTCCTGATGCCGGCGGTCCAGAATGCGCTGGCCCTGGTCTGCGCCCCGCCGCCGGCGTCGCAGGTAGCGGGCAATGGCTGTGCGGGCCCGGGTTGTCCGGGCCGCGTTCAGCCAGCTTTCCTGGGGGCCGGGCGCCCGGGGATCCAGCTCCAGCGCCACCAGGTCCAGGTGGTGGAGCACCGTATTGGGGGCCACCTGTTCGTCGTTGATGTAAAACCGCTGGCACTGTTCGGCCAGGTCGGTGTGGAGGGCGTAGGCGAAATCCACCACCGTGCATCCCCGATGGAAGCGAAAGAGCTGGCCCTGGGGGCTGAAGACCCAGAGGTAGTCGGGCAGGTCGCCCATGGGCGCAGCCTGGATCTGGGCGTATCCTTCGGCGGCCCGATTCCACCAGGCCCCAGGTACCGAAAGGGCCAGGCGCCGGCGCATGTGGAGGGCGGCCAGGCCCCATTGGTTGACCTCTTCCATCTCCGGCGTACAGAGGCGGAAGTGGACCCGATAGCGTCGGCCCTGGTGGGTGGCCACGCAGGCGGTCAGCAGGCCCCGCCGGCCATTCAGGCGCCCGTGGCCCATCTGGTCCATCAGCGCGCCTTCCACTGGCTGCAGCCCCGGGATCCGGTGGAGCCGGTAGAGGAGGCGATAACAGGCCTCCTCGGTCGGGGCCACCAGCACGATGTCTAGCGGTCCGGTCGGACCGGCCGGGGGCTGATCCCGCCGGACGGGCGCGTCCCCGGCCCGGTGATAGGGCTGGGGCACAACCTGGGCGTCGGGCAGATGGGGCTCCAGCCATTGGACCAGCGCCTCCGTCAACGCCGGATCGACCGGGCTGACCTCTCCCAGCCAGGAATCCAGCTCATCTTTGAGGGCCTGCATGCCCAACATCTCCAGGAAGGGGCCCAGGATGTGGCGTCCTTCTTCCAGAAATCCGGCCCGCTGGGCGCTCTCCCCTTCCCGGATGGCCTGGAAGCGGGCCCACGCTTCGGCCACCGCCAGAAAGGCCAGCTCTGGATCGCAGTAGGCGGCCACGAACAGCTGGATGCGGCGGCGGGCCCGGGTGCGGCCCCGTTGGGTGGGGGGCGGTTCATGCAAAAGGCGGCGGTATTGTTCACACAGGAAGGCCGTCCGCTCTCCACAATGCTGTGCAAGCATCTGGCTGGAAAGGGAGCCCATACACATAAACTTGTGTAACAACCCGGCCGCCTGAAGCTCCGGACTGCCGCCCCACCGGGCCAACAGTTGGACCGTCCGCTCGGCGTGGGCAAGGCGCTCCGGCCCTGCGTCCGCTTCGTGGGGGGGAAGTGACAGGGCATGCAAGAGCTGATAGGCCGCGGCGATGACCGCGTGAATGGACTGGGCTTCCTCCATGGCTTCTCCACAGGGTTGAGAGATTCGTGGGATGTGCACGCGGTGTGGGTGAGGCGACGGAGGACGCACATCCGACAGGAGCAGGGCCGTGTGTGGTCTGTGTGATCCACACATACACAATATACACCGCTTTTCTGTGCGCGACAAGTGTCAAATGCGTTGGGGTCATGTGTCCCTGTGGCAAGGGGACAGGTGACCGCTGGCAACGCCGGCTGGAAGGCGTATGCTGAGCATGAACGTGAATGCAGCAGATGCAGACCATGCAGCGATTGCAGAGGATACACAGCAGCGTGGGCCTGCCCCGACAGCGAAACGGCCGGCAGCCACAGTATCGGCGGAGTGGACCATGACCGACTTTCTGACAGCACGAGAATTGCAGGCCATGCTGAAGGTGGACCGATCCACCATCTACCGCATGGCCGATCGAGGAGAGCTCCCGGCTGTGCGGGTGGGGAACCAGTGGCGTTTCCCACGCCGGCAGGTGGAACAGTGGCTACACGGGCAGGAGCCGGGGGCCACGGCCGGGAAGGACGGCAACGGCCCCTCGTCCCGGCAGGAGGTGCGCCGGCTGCTGCCCCTGGCCTGTGTCCAGCAGCTGGTGGACGCCTTCGCCGACATCCTGGGGGTGATGATCCTGGTGACCGATCTGGAAGGGCATCCCATCACCCGGCCCAGTAACCCCTGTGGCCTCTTCCTGGCCGCGGAGGCGTCGCCCGTGGCCCACCGCCGCTGCCTGGCGCTCTGGGCTGAGATGGCCCAGACCCCCAGCCTGCAGCCGACCTGGGTGGAAGGGCATCTGGGGCTCCTGTGTGCCCGGGCGTTTGTCCGGGTGGGGAGCGAGCTGTGTGCCATGGTGGTGGCCGGGGGGATCGCACCGGCGCACTGGCCGCCCGACGAGGCCACCCTGGCCCGCATCGCCGCCGACCTGGCCCTGACGCCGGAACAGCTGCGTGTCCACCTGGAGGAGGTCCACCACCTGACGCCAGAGGCCCAGGAACGGCTGTTGCCCTACGTCCAGCGGATCGCCGACGTGGTGGCCCACATCGTCACCGAACGCCAGGCGCTCTTTCGGAAATTACAGGATATCGCCCAACTGTCCCGGCTGGAGCCGGACGGCTTGTCCCATCAGCTTCAAGGAGCTCTATCATGAAACGTCTGCTAATTTTAGGTGCCGGCACCGCGGGCACCATGGCCGCCAACCGCCTGGCCCGGGAGCTGGATCCCCATGAGTGGCACATCACCGTGGTGGATGCCGACGAGACCCACTACTATCAGCCTGGTTTTCTCTTCATCCCCTTCGGGATCTACCACCGGCCGGATGTGGTGAAACCGAAGCGGGACTATCTGCCCCGCTCGGTCGAGGTCATCATTTCGCCCATCGAGGTCATCGAGCCGGAGCAGAACCGGGTGCGCCTGGCCCGGGACAGCCGTACCCTCACCTACGACTTCCTGGTCATCGCCACCGGCTCTCGCATCGTCCCCGACGAGACGCCCGGCCTGCACGAACATGAATGGCACCGTTCTATCCATGATTTTTACACCGCGGACGGCGCCCTGGCCTTGCAGAAGCACCTGCGCCACTGGCAGGGCGGCCGCCTGGTGCTCAACGTGGCTGAGATGCCCATCAAGTGCCCGGTGGCACCCCTGGAATTTCTCTTCCTGGCGGACTGGTACTTCCACGAGCAGGGCATCCGGGATCGGGTGGAGCTGACCCTGGCCACGCCCCTGCCCGGGGCTTTCACCAAGCCCATCGCCGCTCAACTGCTGGGCAGCATCCTGGAGGAGAAAAACATCCATGTGGAGACCGAGTTCAACATCGAACGGGTGGAGCCGGACGAGCGGGCCATCTACTCCTACGACAACCGCAAGATCGAGTACGACCTGCTGGTCAGCGTGCCAGTCCACATGGGCGCGGACGTCATCGAGCGGTCCGGTCTGGGGGACGACCTCGCCTTTGTGCCGACGGACAGGCATACCCTGCTGGCCGAAGGCTTCGACAACATCTTTGTCCTGGGCGACGCCACCAACCTGCCCAGCTCCAAGGCGGGTTCCGTGGCCCACTTCCAGGTGGATACCTTTGTGCCCAATTTCCTGCGCTACATCGATGGGCTGGACCTGCTTCCCGCCTTCGACGGCCACGCCAACTGCTACATCGAGTCGGGCTATGGCAAGGGCTTTCTGATCGACTTCAACTACGACGTGGAGCCCCTGCCCGGCCGCTTCCCGTTGCCGGGCCTGGGACCCTTTACCCTGCTCCAGGAATCCCGGATGAACCACTGGGGCAAGATGATGTTCCGCTGGATGTACTGGAACATCCTGTTACGGGGCAAGGAGCTGCCCATCCCAGCCCAAATGAGCATGGCCGGCAAATGGCGGCCCTCGTGATGGCCCTGGGGAAACAGTCATCGTCACCGTGGCCGTGCAGCAAGCCATGCGCCGCATTGCATCGGTGCACGCGGCAAGGTGTACACGAAGTCAGGAGGAATCATGACCACCACCCTTGACCCGGCCCTGCAGACAGAATCCAGCCAGGCCCAACTGGCCGCCATCGAGCGCAAGTTGGATGCCCTCACCCACGCGGTGGCAGAGCTGGCCGAGCAGGCCCGGGAAGAACGCCGTCGCCGTCAGGTCTGGGAAGATCTGCAGGCCGACCTGACGCCCATCGTCCGGGACGTCTATGGCCTGGCGGTGGCCCAGGCCGCTGAGCTGGAGCCCTACGTCCAGCCAGAGGAGATCCTGGCCCTGCTCAAACGGCTGCTCCGCCACACCCGGAGCTTCCACGCCCTGCTGGACGAGCTGGAAAGCGCGCAGGATTTTGTCCGGGACTTCACCCCCGTGGCCCGGGAGATGATGGACCAGGCCACGACGAGCCTGGATGCGCTGGAGCAGAAGGGCTACTTCTCGTTCCTGCAGGAGGGGCTCTACGTCCTGGAGCAGATCGTCACCTCCTTCACCCCGGCGGATGTGCGCCTGCTGGGCGACAACATCGTGCTGATCCTGAACACGGTCAAAGCCCTGACCCAGCCGGAGATGATGCGGCTGCTCCACGACCTGACTGCCAGCCTCCAGGAGGCCCAGGCGGAGGAGCTGCCCACCTCCCTGGTGGGACTCCTGGGCCAGATGCGGGATCCGGACGTGCGCCGGGGCCTGGCCCTGACCCTGGCCATGCTCAAGCGAATTTCCCGGCAGCAGCGGCTGGTCCAGACAGAAGGGGGTAAATCTGTGTGAATCTGTGAAACCGGTGTGGATCTGATGCACAGGTGACACCGATTCACACAAATGATACGAATTACACAGGTTCTTTCTCTGGAAAATCTGTATTCATCTGTGCAATCTGTGGTTTCTGCGTAAGCGAGAAAGGATGGACAAAATGAGCGCTGTGACCGAGTTGAACGTCCAGTTGGACGCCGAAGGTTTCATGACCGACCCGAACCAGTGGACCCCAGAGATCGCGGCCGTGTTGGCCCGGGATGAAGGGATCGAGGAGCTCACCGAGCGCCACTGGCAGGTGATCAACTTCGTGCGGGAGGAGTATTTCAAGACGGGGCAATCCCCCACCCTGCGCACCATCAGCAAGAAGTCCGGGGTGGATACCAAGGAGCTCTATCAGCTGTTTCCCAAAGGACCGGCCAAGAAGGTGGCGCGCATCGCCGGCCTGAGCAAGCCCAAGGGCTGCATCTAGCCTGACAAGGAGACACCAACCATGAGCGAGCAACCACGCAAGCTGGCCATCATCTGCTCCAAGGGCAGCCTGGACATGGCCTACCCGGGCCTGGTCCTGGCCAACGCCGCCCGCATGATGGGCATCGAGGCCTCCATTTTCTTCACCTTCTGGGGCATGGACATCATCGCCAAGAAGACGGTGGACCATCTGAAGGTGACGCCCGTGGGCAACCCGGCCATGCACATGCCCCAACTGGTGGGCGGCCTGCCTGGCGTGACCGACCTGGCCACCACCATGATGAAGCGGGAGCTGGAGCGGCTAGACATGCCGCCGGTGCGGGAGTTTCTGGAAATGCTGCACGACGCCGGCTGTGGCATCTATGCCTGCCGGATGGCGGCCGAGATGATGCACCTGGAGAAGGAAGATCTGGTGGAAGAGGTGGACGATATCATCGGCGCCATGGAATTCCTGGAGATGGCCGAAGGCGCCCAGCTCCTCTTCATTTGAAGGCTATTCCAAGACTATCGTAACTCTTCTTTGCCCCTCTCCTCCTGCTTTGTGGGAGGAGAGGGGCAAAGACTTCTCCGCTTTTTGTCTGCCTCCGCGAAATCTGTGGTTTCTACGCCCTCTCTGCGCTTATCGCCTGGCCCGGGAGACCTGCTCCCGCAGCTTGGCCATGCGTGCGGCCGCTTCGGCCCGGGCTTCGGCATAAGCCTTGACCGTGGCGTTGCCGCTGCGCAGCACATCCAGGATGAGTTGCTCCGCCGCCACGAACTCGTCGCCGATGTCTGCTACCTCGGCTGCAATGTCGTGGGGAATGGTGGTGACGCCGTTGCAGTCGCCGTGGAGCAGGTCGTTGGGGTAGACGGTGATGCCGCCCACGTGGACCGGGACATGGACCTGGGGGATGTGGTTGTAGCCGTGGGAGCAGATGGCGCCGTTGGTGAAGACCGGAAAGTTGATGGCCCGCACCTGGTCCAGATCCCGGCCGGTGCCGCTGGTGATCAGGCCCACCGCGCCGAAGGTCTTGTAGGTGGTGCACATCACTTCGCCGAAGGTGGCGGCAGCCGACGGCTCGTCCAGATCCTGGAAGACCACCACCGCCGGACCGTCCAGCTCGCCGAAGCGCTCGATCTGCTCCTGGACGCCGCCGTAGCCGGCGCCGTTGCGGGGGGGCGCGGCCGAGCGGAAGGTGGCGGTGGAGGCGAAGCCGACCATGGGGGGCATCTCGGGGAAGCAGGCCTTGATGCGGGCATCCATGTAGCCGGTGTTGCGGGGGCGCACCTCAAACAGCTCGATGATGTTGCAGATGGTGGGGGTGTCGAACTGGCGCAGCTTGGCCAGCACTTCTGGGCTGATGGTCGCCATGATTTCACGCTCCTTGATCTGGTGGCAGGTGATGGTGACAGGTTTTTATGTTGATTGATGGCCAGGAATGGACCGCGCTAATGGACGGTCAGGCTGGGTGCAACAGCACATCCAGCCGCTCCAACACATAATCGGGCGCCGGCTCGGCGTGGGGGAGATCCTCCCGGCGGGTGACCCCGGTCAAGACCACGGCCGTCTTCATGCCGGCCTGATGCCCCATGCGGATGTCCGTCTCCAGGCGGTCGCCCACCATCAGGCAGCGGGCCGGGGACAGGCCCAGCCGTTCCAGAGCCACCTGGGCCATCAGAGCCGACGGTTTGCCGGCGATGAGCTCCGGCCAGCGGCCGGTCAGATGGTGAAGGGCGGCGATGGTGGCCCCGGCGTCGGGCACGTCCCCTCCGGGCAGGGGACAGGTGCGGTCTCCGTTGGTGGCGAAGTAGCGGGCGTCCCGCCGCAGGGCCTGGTAGGCGGTGTTGAGCTTGCGGTAGTCCAGGGTGCGGTCGAAGGCCACGATCACCCCGTCGATGCCGTCCGGCCGGATCACCTGGCGGGGATCCTGCTCTTCCAGCTCCGCCACCAGGGTGAGCCCGTGGCCGGCCAGCTCCTGGCGCAGATTCTCTTCCCCGATGAGGTAGTAGCGGAGGTGGGGTTCGTGTTGGGCCAGGTAGCGGCCCAGGACGTAGGCCGAGGTCAGGACGTCGCGGGCCGTGGCCGGTACGCCCAGGCGGGTCAGTTTTTCCGCGTAGGCGGCTCTAGGCTCCAGGGGCTTGTTACTCACGAAGAGCACCTGCTTTCCCTGCCGGCGCAGGGTGGCCAGGGTGTCGGCCACGCCGGGCAAGAGCTCGTCGCCCAGGTAGAGGGTGCCGTCCAGGTCAAACAGGAAGCCGTCGAATTGGTCTGCCAGGGTCTGGGCCATGGGTGCCGGTCGGGTGGGCGGTGGTACTTGATCGGGTATTTCGTCAGGGTAGCGTCAGTATAACACTGCCGGGCCGCTGTTGAACAATCCGCCCGGGGCTGGGGTGCAGTGGGGTGCTGTAAAAGCGGTTGACAAACAACATCTGAAAATGATACTTTGTAGGCAACATCGGGCTGCCCACCTGGTAAATCCCGGCAGAAATTCACCGATAGGGTTCCACTAGAGGGAGTGCGCCCAGAGGGCGCCCGTAGGGCCGAGCTGCCCGCCGGATGCTATCCACTGGTCTCAATGTGAGGAGAGAGCCATGAACGTCGATGTCGATATTCGCCAGGTTGTCGAGTTCGAATCCCACGATCATCCGGTGTTGAGCATCTACCTCAACGTCGATCCCCATCGGCGCTCCCCCGAAAAGTACAAGCTGGCCTTGCGCAGCCTTCTGAGCAAGGCCGAAGGGGCGGATCCCGCCGACATCAAGCGGATGCAAAATTATCTGGAGATGGGATACAACTGGCAGGGGCGAGGGCTGGTTATGTTTAGCTGTGCCGGCCAGGATTTCTGGTGGGCGCGCAGCTTTATGGTTCCGGTGGAGGATTTTGTCTTCGTCAGCTATCGGCCCTATGTACGCCAGCTGGCCTCCCTCATCGACACCTACGAGCGCTACGGGGTCATCCACATCGACCAGGAGGGCGCCCGGCTCTACGTCTACAACATGGGCTATCTGGAAGCGGTGGAGGGCTATCTGGGCGAAGAAGTGAAACAGCACAAGGCCGGCGGCTGGTCTGCCCCCCGCTACCAGCGTCACGAATCCACCGTGGCCCACCACAACCTCCAGGATGCAGCCGAAATCGCCGAGGAGTTCTACCGCCGCAACAACACCCGTCGGCTGTTGCTGGCCGGCACGGAGAAGAACGTGGCCCGCTTCAAGGAGCTGCTCAGCCATCGCCTGCGTTCCATGGTGGTGGGGCAGTTCCCGGCGGACGCCAACGCCACCCCCGCCGAGCTCAGTGAAAAGGCGCTGGAGCTGGCCATCAAAGCCGCGGACGAAGAAGCCCGGGCCATGGCCGACCGGGTCGTGGATCAGGTCCACAAGGGGGGCAACGCGGTGGCCGGCCTGGCCGAAACCCTCACCGCCGTCCAACATGGCCGCGCGTCCCATATCGTGGTCCTCTCCGACTTTGCCCGGCCCGCCTACCGCTTTGTGGATAGCGGTTACATCGTCCTGGACCTGGAAAGCGAACAGGAGCTGGGCAGCGGCCGCATCCAGGAGCTCCCCGACGCGGTGGAGAGTGTTCTGCGCCGGGCTCTGTGGCAGGGAATCGGCGTCACCATCCTGGACGAACACCCGGGCCTGGAGGCCATCGGCAAGATAGCCGCGCTGACCCGCTACTGAGCGTCGAATCTGCAGAGATGACTCGCCTGCCAGAAGGCAGTTCGTCGCTGCGCAGCCGCCTCCTCACCCGCCGAAGCTTGGCGAAACCGTGCGGCCGGGGACCGCACCTGCGGCAAGGGCTGCCATTGGCGCGGATTGGACGCCACGGGACAACCATCGCCATCCCTGCACCGGCCCGGGCCAATCGGGATGGAGGGGCGAATCATGATTCGCCGGTTCCTGCAGTGGATTCTGGATAGCGCGGAAGATAGCCCGGAGATTTGTCAGCGAATCGTTTGTGTTGCATTAGAAAGTGTTAGTTTCGGAATCCCGAGTACCCTTTTTGCCGTCTTAACAGGTGTAGATTGACGGCACCATTGCAATCAACGTAGGCCCGTATCATGGAGGTGGCCCTTCCCTGCAAGGCGCCACAACATGAACCGGCACCCGGTTGATTGCCCCTGCCTGTGGCTCAAAGGCGGCAGGCAGGCCCGCCGTCCCTGTGTCTGCTTCGCTTGGGGTCATGGCCCGGGGATAGGGTGCATCCCACCCGAAGCGACACAGTTCCTGGAATGACAGATTTTGACCGATGAACTCAAAGAGGCTCATCTACCCAATGTGTGTCAATGTGTGCGAACCTGTTTGGTTCCCTGCAAAACCGGGGTGGGTAGCGCGCATTGGGGGTGGATGAGCCAACAAAACAGGGTGCGTCGAGGAGGTACTCGTTTTCAATGATGCGATTTGACCGATTTACCGAAAAAGCGCAGGAAGCGGCCATGCGGGCCTACGAAATCCTGCAGCGCTACAAACATACCCAGGTGGATACGGAACACGTCTTCCTGGCTCTGCTGGAACAGAGCGACGGGGCGGTTCCCCAGATTCTGGAGAAGCTGGAAGTGCCCGTGGACCTGGTCGCGCGCAAGCTGGAGGCGGTGCTGGAAAGCGCCCCCAAGGCCAGCTTTAACCCCTACGGCGGGGTGCCCACGGCCCAGGTCTTCATCACGCCGCGGCTGAAGCGGGTGATGGATGTGGCCAACGAGGAAGCCAAAAAGCTCCAGGACGACTACATCAGCACCGAGCACATCTTCCTGGGGATCGCCAGCGAGCGCAACACGCCCAGCGCCAACATCCTGCGGGAGGCCGGTGTCACCAAGGAGCAGATCTATTCGGCCATCGAGACCATCCGCAACGGCCAGCGGGTCACAGAGCCCACGGCCGAGAGCAAATATCGCATCCTGGAGAAGTACGGCCGGGATCTGACCGAGGCTGCCCGGGAAGGCAAGCTGGACCCGGTGATCGGCCGGGACGCGGAGATCCTGCGGGTGCTCCAGGTGCTCTGCCGCCGCACCAAGAACAACCCGGTCCTCATCGGCGAGGCCGGCGTGGGGAAGACGGCCATTGTGGAAGGCCTGGCCCAGAAGATCGTCTCCAACGATGTACCCGAACCCTTGATGGGCAAGCGGGTCATCTCCCTGGACCTGGGCGCCATGTTGGCCGGTACCCGCTTCCGGGGTGAGTTTGAGGAGCGGCTCAAGGCGGCCATCGAGGAAGTGCAGCGGAGCGAAGGGGAGATCATCCTCTTCATCGACGAGCTGCACACCGTGGTGGGCGCGGGCAATGCGGCCGGCGCGCTGGACGCCAGCAACATGCTGAAGCCGGCCCTGGCCCGGGGTGAACTCCAGTGCATCGGCGCCACCACCCTGGACGAATACCGCCAGCACATCGAGAAGGACGCGGCCCTGGAACGCCGCTTTGCGCCGGTGTATGTGGACGAGCCCAACGTGGAGGAGAGCATCGAGATCCTGCGGGGGCTGCGCCATCGCTACGAGGAGCACCACCACGTGGTCTTCGACGACGAGGCCCTGGTCCAGGCAGTCAAGCTCAGCCACCGCTACGTGACGGACCGGCGCCTGCCCGACAAGGCCATCGACCTCATCGACGAGGCCGCGGCCAAGCTGCGGGTGGCCATCTACTCCATGCCGCCCCGGCTCAAGGAGATGAAGGCCAGGCTGGAGAAGCTCATCGCGGACGAAGAGGCGGCCTGGGCCGAGCGGGACTACGAGAACGCGGCCCAGTACAAGACGGAGCGGGTGCGCCTGGAGGAGCAGTACAACCAGGAAGTGGCCCGCTGGCGCGAGGAGGCCGGGCTGGATGAACGGGTGGATGCCAACGACATCGCCCAGATCGTCAGCTCGTGGACCGGCATCCCGGTGACGGCCATGCTGCAGACCGAGGCCGAAAAGCTGCTCAACATGGAGGAGATCCTGAAGCAGCGCATCGTCGGCCAGGAGAAGGCCATCCAGGCGGTCAGCGATGCCATCCGCCGGGCCCGCAGCGGCCTGAAGGATCCCCGCCGGCCCATCGGGACCTTCCTCTTCCTGGGTCCCACCGGCGTGGGCAAGACGGAGCTGGCCAAGGCCCTGGCGGGCTTCCTGTTCGACGACGACGAGGCGCTGTTGCGCATCGACATGAGCGAATACCGGGAGCCCCATACCGTGAGCCGGCTCTTCGGGGCGCCTCCTGGCTACGTGGGCTATGACCAGGGCGGCCAGTTGACCGAGCAGGTCCGCCGCCGGCCCTACCAGGTCATCCTGTTCGACGAGGTGGAAAAGGCCCATCCCGAAGTCTGGAACTCCTTGCTCCAGATCATGGACGATGGCCGCCTGACCGATGGCCAGGGTCGTACCGTGGACTTCCGCAACACAGTGGTCATCATGACCAGCAACGTGGGTGCGGAGGTGGTGAAGCGTGGCCCGCTGGGCTTCGCCACCCCGGAGTTCGACGAAAAGCAGTACGCTCAGGGCGAGTACAGCAATCAGCTCAAGCGGCTCTTCCGGCCCGAGTTCCTGAACCGGATCGACGAGATCATCGTCTTCGAGAGCCTGACCCAGCCGCAGATCCGCCAGATCGTGATGCTGCTCATGAACGACATCCGCAAGCGGATGGAAGAGCTGGGCTTCACGGTGGAACTGACGGAAGCCGCGGCCAACCACCTGGCCGAAGTGGGCTACGACCCCACCTATGGGGCCCGCCCCCTGCGGCGGCTGCTCCAGCGGCGGGTGGAAAACGAGCTGAGCAAGCGGCTGCTCAAGGGCGAATACCGGACGGGCGAC
The DNA here is from genome assembly GCF_006569185.2 of Litorilinea aerophila. Taxonomy (NCBI): domain Bacteria; kingdom Bacillati; phylum Chloroflexota; class Caldilineae; order Caldilineales; family Caldilineaceae; genus Litorilinea; species Litorilinea aerophila. The sequence continues at coordinate 51,236 of NZ_VIGC02000027.1, forward strand.
CACGTGGTGGTGGACTACGACCCGAACCTGGAAGGGGAGAACAAGCTCACCTTCACCCGGGTCGAGCAGGCGCCCATCCCGGTGGAGCTGCCCATGTCCACCCAGGATCAGGCGTAAGGGATCCTGGTACCTACAGCACCAGGATCTGGCCGTCTACCACCTACGGGGATGATGACAGGAATGACACGGTGACAGATGGGGCGAGATGTTGTACAGCGACATCTCGCCCCGGTTTGTTTTTTGCAACCGCAACTTGATTCAACCACATTGTCGGAACCACACAAGGAGGGCTTCATGGACATCTCTGCCATCATCCAAACGTGGAGCAAGGTGTTGACCCAGCCGGGAGAGGCGGTCTTCCAGGAGGAGAAGGCCCGGCCCAATGCCACTCTGCTCACGGCCATCATCTGGGTCCTGGTGGCAGCAGTCATCGCCGGCGTCTTGAACCTGATCCGGGGCATGATCTTCGTCACCTCGAGCGGCGGCTTCGAAATGATGCTGCGCCAAATGGATCTGCCTCCGGAAGTTATCCAGCAATTTAACATGATCATGTCCCCCGGCATGATGACCGGCCTGATGGGCGCGCAGACCATTGCCTCCATCATCCTGTCGCCCATCTTTTTCCTGATCGGGGTGGGCATCCTGCATCTGGTGGCCTCCCTGTTGGGCGGCCAGGGAGATTTCGGCCGCTACGCCTACCTCAACGCCACCTTTCAGGCGCCCATCACCATTGCCAGCGCTATTTTGGGCTTTGTGCCCTTCCTGGGGGGCTGTCTCTCATTTCTCCTGGCCATCTACGGCATCGTTTTGGCCTATTTTGCCACCAAGGTCAACTATGGTCTGACTTCTGGCAAGGCCCTGGTCGTGGTGCTGGTGCCCGTCATCCTGGTGTTCTTGGTCTTCATCTGCATGTTCTTGGGCCTGGCCGGCCTGCTCTTGTCCACGGGAGGATCCTGAACCATGGCGACCCAGGGTGTTCTGGTGGCCATCTGGCAAAAGCGGGCCCATCGGGGCCCCATGGACCGGCTGGATCAGGCCGTGTTGGAGGCGGGGCGAGGCCTGGCCGGCAGTGCGGACCAGGGGGGGCGACGCCAGGTCACCCTCATCGAGGCTGAGATCTGGCAGGCGTTGATGGCCCAGACCGGCGGGGACCTGGATCCGTCCACCCGGCGGGCCAACCTGATGGTGCAGGGTGTGCCCCTGGCCGAGAGCCGGGGGCGCGTCCTGCGCATTGGCGACTGCCGCATCCGTATCCTGGGCGAAACCAAGCCGTGCGAGCGCATGGATGAAGCCCTGCCCGGTTTGCGGGAGGCCATGTACGAAGGCTGGCGGGGCGGCGCCTACGGCGAGGTGCTCCAGGGCGGCCCCATCCAGGTGGGCGATCCGGTGGCGTGGGAGGGATGATCGGAGCCGGGCCATGTCTCCTGCCGGAAAAGTGACCATTCGCGATGTCGGCCCAGCAGCGCCTGGCTGGCTTTTACGCCGCCCTGGAGGACGCGGGCATCGCGCCCGAGCCGGGGTTGATCCGGGCCGTGGGCATGGAGGAAGAGGTCGGCTACCGGGAGGCCCGGGCCCTCTTTTCCCGGCCGGACCCACCCCGCGCGCTCATTGCCGGCGGGAACCTGGTGCTCATCGGCATTTTGCGGGCGGTACAGGAGCTGGGCATCGTCATCGGCCGGGATCTGGCCCTGATCGGCTGCGATGACACCGACCTGACCCGCATCTACCACCCGCCCATCACGGTGATCCACCGCGACCTGGCCCAGATGGGGGCCATGGCTGCCCGGGTGCTCGTGGACACCATGCAGAAGGGTGGGCGTCAGGTGGTCCAACTGCCCACCCAACTGGTGATACGGGCCTCGTCCCTGGTTCCAGGCCCCTGAGGGCCTCCCTCTGATTGCCCATTTGAAGCCCACCCTTTCCGGCCCAGGGTGCCGGGGAGAATCCGCGCGGCCTTTGCCCATGGTTCGACAAGCATAGGGAACTATCGCTATAATGTCCATTTATAAATGGACAACGGCGCATTCGGCCGTGATAGGGAGGGCATACATTTCGATGGAGTTGCACGAGTATCCCAGGCCTGCCAACGATACCGGCATCGGCATCCACTGGTGTCCCGGATACGCCACCGCCATTGGACTGGGCCGGATCCGAGACTTCTGGATCCCGGAAATGAAGGCCATGGGCATCAAGTGGGTCAAGATCTTCAACCACGACGGCGCCATTGACTTCGCAGAGCTCCTCCTGGCCGAGGGCTTCATGCCCATTGTCCGCCTCTACCGGCCCACGCCCAACCCGGGCGTCCTGGACATCAAGGAAATCGTGCATCTGGATGCCTTCATCCGGGCCGGTGTACGCTATTTTGAATTCAACAGCGAGCCGGACCAGGATGCCCAGTGGAAAGGGGGGCGGGTGCCGGCCAACGGCCTGGAGCTGGTGGTGGAGAACACCATCGCCAACCTGGAAACCATCCTGGAACGGGGTGGCATGCCCGGCATCCCCGCCGTTTCCAACGGCAGCCGCTGGGATCTGGTGGGGAAAATTGTGGCCCGGGGGCGCAAGGATCTCTTCAACGGCCCGGTCTGGCTGGCCATCCACAACTACTCCCGCAACCGCCCCTTGGATTACCCCTACGACATCGGCAACCAGGAAGGGGCTGCCTACACCCGCCGCTTCTACGAGACGGTGGCCAACGAGCAGTGGGGGGAAGACGCCTGGCGCGGCCGCACCCTGGCCGAGGTCAACCGCCTGCGCCTGGAACGGTGTAACCCCGGCAGCACGGTGATGGACGACCCGGCCTGCTGGCTGGCCTACGAATATTTCGACGCCCGGGTGCGCCGCCACCTGGGACGCAGCATCCCCATCCTCTCCACGGAAAACGGCTACCTGGTGGGCGAAGATGTGGATCCCCGCTACCCGGCCACCACGCCGGATCTCCACATGGCCCAAACCCTGGAGGCCTGCCGCATCATGATGGGCACCAGCCAGCGCTTTCCCGCCGCGCCGGATTACTACTTCTGTACTGCCTTCTGGCTCATCGGCAACGGCGTGCTGGGCAGCACCAGCCCCTGGTGGGAGCACCACGCCTGGTACAGCGACCGCTGGCCCGGCGGCGTGCTGCCCATTGTGCGGGCGCTCAAGGCAGAGCCCAAAGCGGTACGGCGCTGGCAGCGCAGCGGCCCGGTGGGCGCACGGGTGACCCTCCACGGCATGGTGGCCCACGCTGGCGAACACCGCACCCTCATCCTGGAAAAGGCCGGCACCCAGGTGGCCCGGGTCACCCTGGACGCCAACAGCCGCTATGTCATCCCCGATCTCCTGCCGGGGAACTACACCCTGCGGGTGGCCGATACCCTGGTGGAGCAGGCGGTCAGCCTGGCGCCGGGGCAGGCGGAAGCGGTGGTCAACCTGGACCTGGCCCAGCCCCGTTCCTCCGGCGACGGCGGCAGCGTGCTCCAGGGCGTGGTCCGGGGAGGAGCCGGCGCGGTCGTCCTGCTCCTGCGCACAGACGACGGCGAGGAGTGGGTCACCATGGCCCGGGACGACGGCACTTTTCGCTTCGTGGATCTGCCCGCCGGCACCTACAACCTGCGGCTGCAGCAGGACGGCAGCCGGGTGGATGGATTGATCCTGGATGGGCGCAGCCAGGTGGAGGCCCAACTGGCGGTAGCCGGCTGGGGCTACACCGTGGACACCAGCCAGGAGGCCGACCGCCTGGGCCTGATCCGCTGCGCCGTGGAAGGCCACCCCGGCGTGACTGTCCAGGCCCATCGGGATGGCTGGAGCAGTCCACCGGTGCAGACAGGCAGCATGCCCGAGCTGGGCGAGGACGTCTGCGAGATCGGTGGGCTGGAGGCGGGGCACTATACCGTGACGGTGACTGGCCTGCCGGCGCAAGAAGGTCAGCCCACCACCCTGGAAGCTTATGTCCACGTGGACAAGAAGCGGATTCCCTTCATCCGCTTTGTCTACACAGACCTGACGACGAACGAAGCCCGCAGTTCGGCCATCCACGGACGGGTCATCGGCGGCCCGGCCCAGGCCACCGGGCTGCAGGTGGTCCTGATGGATCAGCAGGCCCGACGGCATGTCCAGGATGTGGGGGTGGATCGGACCTTTTCCTTTACCGGCCTTGGGCCGGGCCTCTACTCGGTGGCCGTGGTGGGCCACGAGCAGGAGGCCAGCCAGGCCGACATTGGGCTGGATGGCCTCAACCAGGTGCAGGTGGAGCTCAGCCTGCCCCTGGAGCCTGGAAATCGTCCCCTGGATAGCCTGGAACCGGTGGAGGAAGCGATTCCACAAGAGCCGGAGATGGGCCATAGCCTGGTCGTTGGAACAGCGCCGGATACGGCCGGTCGGATGGCCCGGCTGGTGGACACGGTGGGCAACGAGTACAAATGTGTGGTGGACGCCGAGGATCGCTTCTATTTCGCCGGTCTGCCGGCCGGTTCCTACACCCTCTCCATCGAGGGGGGCTACCAGCAGGCCGACCTGGAGCTCGACGGCTCGGAACAGGGGCTGGAGGTGATTTTCGCGCCCCTGGTCACCACGTGGGAAAGCAAGGTGAGCCCGGCGGGGTCCATGCCTGGCTACAGCGTGTTGCGGGTGGAAGTCGAGGGCATGGCCGACCTGCCGGTCTACATCTGGAAGTCCGACTGGGACGGCATGGTGCGTCGGACTGGCAGTAAGCCCGAGTACGGCGATCATGTGGCTGAATTTAGCCCCCTGGGACCGGGCCACTACATGATCGAACCGGAGGGCCTGGGCGTCTGGGCCGACGTGGAATTGACCGGGTTGGAGGTGGTCTGGGTGGAGTTTTTCCGCAAGGCGGTGCCCAGCGAGCCCACTGTGGTCCGTCCGGTCTCTGCCGCTGTTCTCAACGGCACCCCCGGGGCCACAGCGGCTGGCGACGCCCTGGGAGAGGGCCCGGATACGATGGAAAATTCCCCCTCGGCGCCAGAGGATGGGCCATCGGCCCTGATCGGCCAAGAGGACTACCTCTTCCTGGGCCAGGTCACCCTGGGCCCCGACGATGTGAAGGCCCTGCTGGACTTCGTGGCCTCGGCTCGCCCGGCCATGGGGGATGATGTGGCTGCCGCCGCCAGGGCCAGGAGTGTGTGGGTGTTGGGACAGGCCCCCGATGAAGCCCTGGCCAGCTGGCACGCCCGGGGGGTGGCGGTCGAATTCCTGCAGCCACCCCTGGCGGAAGCCCTGGCGGCGGCCCGTCGGCAACGTCCTGCCCCCCTGGCCAACCGGCGCTGAGCCATCCTCCGCCCAACTGACGGGCGACCTGCTCCCATTCCCCTTTTGCTGCCTGTTTTGGTTGTCCGCGGAATCGAAAATTGGGGGTTGACAAGCCTACCCGCATGATATAGACTGGGCGTTGTAAGTGCTTTCATGTAAGTGCTCCCAGCCCATCTGAATTTTCTCATCTGGCGGGATCCTGCGGGACCCCGCACCCGAACCCGGCGGGGCTGCTGGTGAAGCCCTGGCGGTAGAAATAGAGAACGGCGAAGGCTATGTCGGGCGCCACGATCTACGATGTTGCCCGCGAGGCGGGGGTCAGCATTGCCACGGTATCCCGTGTCCTCAACTCGCCCCAACAGGTACAAGAAGCGACCCGACAGCGGGTGCTGTCGGCCATTGACAAGCTCAACTTCGTGCCCCGGGTTGAGGCGACGGCGCGAGCCCGCCGCAAGAACCGGCGCATCGGTGTCCTGGCCCCTTTTTTTACCTATCCTTCCTTCGTCCAGCGGCTGCGAGGCGTGGCCCAGGCCCTGGAAAGCTCCGTCTACGAGCTGGTGGTCTACAACGTCAACTCGTCGGCCCAGTGTCGCCGCTACCTGGAAACCCTCCCTCTGGCCCGACGCCTGGACGGTCTGATCGTGATGTCGCTGAGGGTCGACGATGGGGTAGCCGCCCGCTTGCTCCGCTACGAGTTGCAGACCGTTCTGGTAGAGACTTCCCACCGGCTTTTCAGCGGCGTGGAGGTCGATCACGTGGCCGGGGGGCGGCTGGCTGCGGCGTATCTCTGGGATAGGGGGTACCGACGGCTGGCCTTCATCGGGGGGGACATCGAGATCCCGGGTTATACCCTGCAGACCAGTCGGCTACGCCTGACCGGCTTTCGAGAGTTCCTGGCCGAGCAGGGGGAGCAACTGCCCGATGAGTACGTCCGCCTGACCGAGTATGATCTGGAGCATGCCCGGCAGGAGGCGGAATGGCTGCTGGACCTGCCAGAGCCGCCCCAGGCCATCTTCGCTGCCAGTGACACCCTGGCCCTGGGGGTGCTGAAGGCGGCCCGAGCCCGGGGCCTGGCCGTGCCCCAGGACCTGGCGGTGATCGGTTTCGACGACCTGGACATCGCTGACTACGTGGGCCTGACCACCATTTCCCAGTCCCTGGACGAGTCGGGCCGGGTGGCTGTGGAGCTGTTACTGGCCCGCCTGGCAGAGCCAGATCGGCCGGTGCAACATGTGCGCCTGCCGCTGCGGGTGGTCTGCCGGGAGACAGCTTGAGAACAGCAAGAGTTGCCACAAGCCCATGGCGCGGAGAAGGTGCAGCCCTTTTGGACCCCTGGTTGGCGGCCTCCTGGGTTCGCCGCCGGGCGCTCTCAAAACGGTCATATATACCCTAACAGAGAGGAGGTGAGCAGCCCGGATCGATTCAGCGCCCCCTGGAATCCTGGATAGAACCAGGGCAGAACACAACCGTGGGAAGCTGTTCTTAGTAAATCCCGGCAGAAATTCGCCGATGGTTTCCACCAGAGGTCGTGCCGCCGAATTTCTGCCGTGGTATTTACGCCAGACTGTACTAGGTGTTCTGCCACACCTGACGCGAGACTCCCTGGAATCGCACCGTAGTTGAAACATCCATTTCTCAAGGAGACAACAAGATGAGTCGCAAGTTCGTCCCATTATTCAGTCTGTTTCTGGTCGTCATGCTGATTCTGGCGGCCTGTGGTGGGGGGCAGTCGGCGCCGACGCCAACCACCGCCCCAGCAGAGGCGCCGGCTGAAGCGCCCACGCCGACGGAAGCTGCCGCGGAGGCCCCGACGGCCGAAGCCACCGGCGAAGGGGAGGTGGTCCATCTGCGCTTTATCAGCGGTGGGCCGGGCGCTGGCCTGGACTTCACCATGCAGCAGGTGGAGGAGTGGAACGCCAACCACCCCAACATTCAGGTGGAGGTCATCGCCGGGCCCACGTCGGCTACCGACCGCTATGGCCTCTATCTCCAGACCTTCCAGGCCCAGTCCAGCGACATTGATGTGATGGAAATCGATGTCATCTGGCCGGGCGACCTGGCGGAACACCTGGTCGACCTGAACGAGTATGGCGGTGCCGAGGCAGTCGCCGACGACTTCCCGGCCATCGTCCAGAACAACACTGTGGACGGCCGGCTGGTGGGGCTGCCCTTCTTCACCGATGGCGGCTTGCTCTACTATCGGACCGACCTGTTGGAAAAGTATGGCTACAGCGGCCCGCCGACCACCTGGGCGGAACTGGAAGAGATGGCCCAGGCCATCCAGGATGGCGAACGGGCTGAGGGCAATCAGGATTTCTGGGGATTCGTCTGGCAGGGCAAGGCCTATGAAGGGCTGACCTGCGACGCGCTGGAATGGATCTACTCCAGCGGCGGTGGCACCATCGTCAGCCCGGACAAGGTCATCACCATCAACAACCAGGCTGCGGCCGAAGCGTTGGACATGGCCTACAACTGGATCGGCAAGATTACCCCGCCGGGCGTCACCGGCTTCCAGGAAGAGGAATCTCGCCGGGTGTGGCATGGTGGGAATGCGGCCTTCATGCGCAACTGGCCCTACGCCTATAGCCTGAGCAACGGTGAGGACAGCGCCGTGGCTGGCAAGTTCGACGTCACGGCCCTGCCCGGCAAAGAGCCCGGCATGAGCGCTGCCACCCTGGGTGGCTGGCAGTTGGCTGTCTCCAAGTACAGCCAGCATCCCAAAGAGGCTGCCGAGTTTGTCATGTGGCTTGCCTCCGCCGAATCGCAGAAGGCCCGGGCCATCAACATCTCGCTGATTCCGACCAAGCGAAGCCTGTATGAGGATCCAGAGGTCATCGCAGCCCAACCCTTCATGGCCAAGATGCTCCCGGTCTTCACCAGTGCTGTGGCACGGCCCTCTACGGTGACTGCCCCTCGCTACAACGAGGTTTCCAACATCTTCTTCACCAATGTCTCGGATGTGTTGACGGGCAAGCAGAATGGCACCGACGCCGTGGCCAACATTGAGTTGGACCTGCAGGATCTTCTCGGCTTTGAAGTGGGCGCGCCGTAAGGTACGCTGAACAAACCGATACTGCGAAGCTATCGGGAAGCCCCAGGGCTTCCCGATAGCTTCCAGGGGGTACTAAACCACGCAGGCTTTCTTCATCAGTCAGAAGGAGTATCGATCATGGCCCAGGGAGGCGCCTCCGATCTGGCAAAGCGAGAACAACGGCTGGCATATTGGCTGCTTGCGCCTACATTTATTGTTTTGCTGCTGATTGCCATCTACCCATTGATGTCTGTCGTCTACAACAGCTTCACCAATGCGGTGTTTGCCAGCACAACGCCGACAGAATTTGTCGGTTTTCAGAATTACCGGACGCTTTTGAGCGTAACGGTGAAGTCCATCCCGCCCAAACGGGATGAGGCAGGCAATCCGATCATCGATGAACGGACGGGCGAAGTGGCCTACGAGAGCGCGGTCTCCGTGCTCCCCCGGGAGCCCCAGCGCTTTCGACAGGTGACCCAGTTCAGCCTTTTCGGCAATCGCTATGTTTTGGGCGCCACGGACCCGGACTTCATCCGCTCCGTGTGGGATACGGTAGTCTTTACGGTGGCCACCGTCTTCCTGGAATTGGTGTTGGGCATGATCGTAGCCTTGATTGTCAACGCCAATTTCAAAGGGCGTGGCCTGATGCGGGCCATTATCCTGGTTCCCTGGGCTGTGCCCACGGCGGTCTCTTCCCAGATGTGGGCCTACATGCTTCAACCCAATCGGACGGGCTTTTTCAACACGGTCTTCTGGTATCTGGGCTTGGGCAGTGGCGAAATTCCATTTCTGTCCGATCCCACCTGGCAGTTGCCGTCCATGATCATGATTGACGTGTGGAAGACCACGCCCTTCATGGCTTTGCTGTTGCTGGCCGGGCTGCAGTTGATCCCATCGGATATCTACGAGGCTGCCAATGTGGACGGCGCCGGTCCGCTGCGCCAGTTCTTCCAAATGACGCTGCCCATGTTGCGTGGCACAATTGCTGTGGCACTGGTCTTCCGCACCCTGGATGCGCTGCGGGTCTTTGATCTCTTTCAGATTGTGTTGGGCCAGGCTCGTTACTCCATGGCCAGCTATACCTACTACCAATTGATCCAGAACCGGCAGATGGGCTATTCATCGGCCAGCAGTGTGGTCATCTTCCTGGTCTTGTCGATCTTCGCCATCATCTATATGCGTAGCCTGGGGGTCAGAAGCGATGAGCGTTAAGACAAAGCGTCGCCTCAATCGGGTGCTGTTGTGGGTCGTGATCACTGTGATGGGGATCTGGATGCTCTTCCCCTTCTATTGGGCAGCGATTTCTTCCCTGAAGTCGGAAGCGATGCTGGCCATGACGCCGACCACCTTCCTGCCGCGGGATCCTGCCACTCAGCAATTCACCATTTACACGCGCAACTATCAGGCCGTTTTCACCAACCAGGCCTTTTTGCGGGCCATCGTGAACAGCGCCATCGTGGCCATTTCGGTGACGTTGCTGTCCCTCGCCATCGGCTCCTTCGCCGGGTTTGCACTGGGGAAGTTACGCTATCGGGGAAAGACGGGAACCCTCTACGTGATTCTGGCCATGACCATGTTCCCGGCCATTGCCGTTTTGACCGGGCTTTACGCCATGATTACGAATCTGGGCATTCCGCCCATCCCCAGTATGATCATCACCTACATGCTCTTTACGCTGCCCTTCACGGCCTGGGTGCTCACCTCGTTCTTCCGAGAGCTGCCAACGGAGATATTTCAGTCGGCCCAGGTGGATGGCGCATCGCCCTTCCAGACCTTCTACATGATCATGTTGCCCCTCACGGCGCCAGCCATGGTGACCACGGGGCTCCTGGCCTTTATCGGCGCCTGGAATGAATATCTCTTTGCCTTGACCTTTACATCGGTGGCTCCCAATGCCCGCACACTGCCGGTCATCATCGCCAATTTCCCGTCCCAGTTTTCCATGCAGATTCCCTTTGGCGAGATCATGGCCGCGGGCATCGTTTCCAGCCTTCCGCTGATCGCCCTGGTCTTTATCTTCCAGCGCCGCATTGTGGCCGGCCTGACCGCAGGCGCCGTCAAGGGGTGAGAGTCGGTCGGTCGAGCTTCACGGGGCCACTGGACTAGCGGCCTGGTTCGCCACCAGCCAGCCTTTGCCTCAGGCTCTGCCCCAGGACGAGCAGGGCAAATTGGGGCAGGGCCAGCATCCGGCGCCAGCGCCAGGGCTCCCGGAGGAGACGATAGAGCCACTCCAGCCCCAACTGCTGTAGTCGCCGGGGCGCGCGCGGGCGAACCCCGGCGGCAAAGTCCAGCGCACCGCCCACCCCCATGGCCACTTTCACCGGCAATTCCCCCCGGTGGCTGTCAATCCATAGGTCCTGGCGGGGATGGCCAAAGGCCACAAAGAGAATGTCCGGCCGGGCCGCTTCCAGCCGCTGCCGGATAGCAGGCCACTCTGCCGGGGCCGGGCTGCCGCTGTAGGTACCCACCACCGCCAGCGCCGGGTAACAGGCCTGAAGGCGACTCGCCGCCCGTTCCGCAACGCCAGGCCCGGCGCCCAGCAGGAATACCCGCCAGCCTCTCCGGGCTGCCTGCTCACAGATCCGATAGAGCCCATCGGAGCCGGTCACCCGCTCCTTCATGGGCGCGCCCAAAAGTCGGGCCGCCCACAGGATACCCACGCCATCGGGGACCCGCAGGTCGGCCCGCTGTAGCGCCGCGGCAAAAGCCCCATGGCGTCGGGCCGCCATCACATACTCCGGGTTGACCGTGCAGATCTGGCGGACGTGGGCATCCGGCCCGGGGGCTTCCACCCAGCGGGCGATCTGAGCCAGGGTCTGGGGGAAGTCCACCCGGTGGACTTCCACATCCAGGATGCGGACGCTGGGCCAGGCAACGGTGTCTGGGGTCATGGGTGAGTGAGTCGAGTGTTCCTCGCGGTCAGCAGTTTAACCACGGCTGGCCGCCTCTTCCAGCACGGCCAGCGTCTCCCGGGCGGCCTTCTCCCACGAAAATCGTCGGACGTTGGCATACCCCGCCTGGATTAGGCGTTGCCGCAGGGCCTCGTCCTGGCTCAACTGGAGCATGGCCTCGGCCATGGCATCCACGTCCATGGGATCCACGTACAGGGCGGCGTCGCCCGCAATCTCCGGCAGGGCAGAACGATTGGCGCTCATCACAGGCACTCCACAGCTTTGTGCTTCCAGCACAGGCAACCCAAAACCTTCAAACAGCGACGGAAAACAGAAGAAGTAGGCTCCTTGCAACAGGGCAGGCAGCTCCGCCTGGGGCACGTAGCCGGTCAGATGGATGTGTCCAGCCAGGCCCGCCCTCTCTACCAGGCGCTGCAGCTCCCGGTGAAGCCAGCCTTCTCCGCCGGCCAATACCAGGTCCCAGGGGACGGGCTGTTGTTGCCACAGGCGGGCGTAGGCCTCCACCAGCCGGGCCAGGTTCTTGCGAGGCTGGAGGGTCCCCACGTACAGGGCGTAGGGCCGGACCAGGCCGTACCGCCGGCGGACCGCTTCCTGTTGGGCCGGTGAGGCCGGGGGCAGGGGCATGGGCGCTTCGTGGATGACCCGAATCCGTCCCGGCTCCACGCCATACAGGCGGACGAGATCCTGGGCTGTGGCCTGGCTCACCGCGATGACCCGGCTGGCCACCCGCACGTTCCAGCGGGTGCTGACCTGCAGGTAGAGGCGCTGGAACAGGGGATGCGCCTGGGGAAAATAGTGGTAGCCCAGGTCATGGACCGTCACCACCGCGGCCGGCAGAAGGCGGGATGGCCAGAGCCACGGGATCACGTGGCTGGGCACGAAGAGGACATCCGGACGCCGTTGGCGGATCTCCCGGGCCAGGGAGCGATGGGTCCAGAGTCGTCGGCCCGGCAGTACCCGCTGTTCGGCGGCAGCCCAACGGGCCGGGGGCGGCGCGGTGAAACCGTCCTGGGGGGGCGGGAGGTAGAGGCGCCAGGTGTGGTGGGCGGCCTGGGGAAGGGCCAGCAGATGATCGATGACCGAGCGGGCGTACTGTTCCGTGCCCGTCCGCCGGCAGCGCACTGCCCGGGAGGCGTCAATCCCGATCTGCATGGGCCAGGGGCGGGTAGCCGAACTCATCCAGGGCCCGGTTGATGGCGTCGGCAATGGGGCCCACCCGCAGGATGGCTGGCCGCGCCGTGGCCGGCCCGCTCACATCCACGATGGTGCTGGGCGGCCCTTCCTCCCGCCCGGATTCCGGCGTATCGGCCAGGATCAGGGGGATGCCGTGGGGCAACAGGGCCAGCACCTCCTCCGCGCTGTGGGCTTCCGGCTGGCCGCTGAGGTTGGCGCTGGTGGCTGCCAGGGGGCCGGTCTGGCGCATGAGTTCACGCAGCAAGTCGTGGTCGGGCATGCGCACTGCCACGGTGGGCTGGCCGGCGGTCAAGATGGCCGGCAGGTGGGGACGGGCAGCCAGGATGAGGGTCAGCGCGCCCGGCCAGAAGCGGGCCATCAAAAAGCGGGCCACAGGCGGCAGTGGCGGGGCCACCAGCAGATCCAGCTGCTCCTCATCCGCAATCAGCACCGGGATGGCCTTCTGGGGCGGTCGATTCTTGACCACGTAGAGCTGTTCGATGGCCGCCGCGCTGTCATAGCGGCACATGAGCCCGTAGACCGTGTCCGTGGGCGCGGCAATGACCTGATGGTCCTGGATCAGGGCATGGGCCCGGGAACGGGCCGCCGGATCAGAGATGGGTAAGATTTGGGTCGTCATGGTTCGATCCTGCTGGTTCGGTGACTGGCTGGACGGCATCCTCTCGTCTCCTGGTACAGGTTGACGTAGATACCACGGCAGAAATTGGGCAGCACTACCTCTGGTGGAAACTAGCGACGAATTTCTGCCGGGATTTACTAAACGGCTGCCTCCTGGCTGGCCTGGAAGCGGGACAGCCGGAACTCATCCAGCCAGAAGGGACTGTCGTAGACGCCGGGAGCCGCAGCGCTGAGGTCTGCCAGGAGACGACCCACCGCGATGGCATGTTTGAAGCCCCGTCCGCTGAACCCCGCGGCGATCAGGATTTGGGGGAATGTGGGATGCCGGTCGATGATGAACGCGCGGTTGGGCGTTTCTGTGTAGCGACAGATCTCCACCAGTTCCGGTTTCGCATTCAGGCCCGGTAAATGGCGGGCGATCAGGCCGCTGAGTTCGGCTGTCATGGCCGGGTCCTCCGTCCCCTCCTGGTCGGGGTCCACCGTGCGGACATCCTGCTCCAGGGCGACCTTGACCGTGCCCGGTCGCTCGAAGATGGGGAAGCCGTAGAAATGGGGATCCTCGCCGACGATGAAGACGGGGAACTGTCCCACAGCAAAGTCTTCCGGCCGTCCGGCCCGGAAGTAAGCCACCTGTTGGTGGGTCACCCGCAGGGGGATCGGGAAGTCGAGCAAGGTTCGCAAGAAGGTACTGGCCCAGGGGCCGGCGGCCAGGATGGCCTGCTCGGCCTGTACCACCTCGTCTCCCTGGGGACCGGCCAGGTGGACTGTCACGCCTGTGCCGGCCGGGGTGACAGACTGGACCCGGGTTTTTTCCCGCAGTTCGGCGCCATGGCGCACCGCTTCCCGGACCATGACCTGGACGGCCCGGCTGGCGGCCAGGATGCCCGTCTGTTCCTGGTAGAGGCCGATCCAGCCCGCTGGCAGTCGGAACTGGGGATAGGTCCGGCCCAGTTCCTGGTGATCCAGCAGCCGATAGGGGAAGTTCAGCGTCTCCAGGGCTGTCCGACAGGCGGCCACAAAGGCGTTGTCGGCAGCGCCCAGATAGAGGCCGCCGGTGAGCTGCAACAGCCGTTCGCCGCTTTCTTCCTCTAGCTGTTGCCAGAGGGCAAAGGTAGCCGGCATCAGCCGGGCATGGTCCACCTGGTCGTGGGTGTAGCGGATGATGCGGCTGCCGCCGTGGCTGCTGCCGCGGGTGTGGCCGACTTGGAATTGTTCCACCAACAGCACCCGGCGTCCATCCCGGGCCAGGTGGTAGGCGGCGGCGCTCCCCATACTGCCGGCGCCAATGACGATCACGTCGTACCCCGGTTTCACGTCACCATTCCTTTTCGTTGGGCCCTTGATTTTGGGGCCATTGGCGGGCTGGACCCCGTCAGCCATCTGGAATGCACGCCTCCTGGCTGACCAGGTTTTCAGGAACTTCATATACGTGTATACTATCTGTGTATAGTATCAAGGAGATTACCCAATCGTCAATTGTGGGCGCCAAGGGGGGATAGTTCAAGATCGTCGATGCAGGATGTAGGGACAGGGCAAGCCCTGTCCGTGACGGGCGCAGCTTGCTGCGCCTTTACAATGGCGCCTAATGGGTCGATTCCGACAATTGTGAACTATGCCCCGGTCAAGGGGGCCGGGGCCCCGTAGGCGTAGCCCCTGGCCGTACGATGTCGTCAGATACGATGTCGTCAGATGTGAGAGAAGGGACGCCGTCGGCCCCGTTCGGCGGGCTTCCAGCCCGCCCTGTGTACGGTTTCGCCAGACCCGGGGTGACGGGATATCGCCGAAGCGCAGCTACGAGCTGCGCCTACGAAGGAACGGTGAAAGCGAGCCGGATGTACACGTTGCAGGATGTCCTGATTGATACGCTCTGGATCATGGGGCTGGCAGGGCTGCTGGCCACCTTGAGCTACAGTAGCTGGTATCGCCGGGAGCGGGGATGGCGCTGGGGGCACGTCTTGAACCTGCCGCGCACCCTGGTCTCCCTTTGTTTGAGTCTGGCGGCTTTCTGCCTGGGACTGGCTCTGAATGGGGTGACTGGCTATGCGCCGGCACCCTGGTGGGAAACTGCCACCTGGAGCCTCCTGGCGTTACTTTTCGTTATTCAAACAGGGCTTTATGGATTGGCCGGGATCAGACGAGGCTGGGACACACCCATGGAGGAGAAAAAACGATGACCAAAGAACCCTCATCCGAAAACTGGCAACTCCAGGAAAGCGACGACGCCGACGACCGTTGGAAGTTGCAGGAATCGGAGCAAAAAGCCCTGGGCCAGTGGGAACTTCAACAGCTGGAAGCTCCCTCGCGGGACTGGCAGCCTGTGGAATATGCCCGGGAGCCAGAACCGCGACGGAACTGGCTGCTGCCGGCCGTGGTGGTGGTGGCCCTGCTCGCGGTCCTGGCCTATGGCGCATTCATGTTGTGGCCCCGTCTGTTCCCGGCAACACCAGAACAGACGCCTGCCGCACTCACCCCCGCACCTGCCCAGGAGACAGCCGTCCAGGCGGAGACTACCCCAGGCGGCGTGACTCCAGAAGCGGTGCCCACCCAGGCGCCAGCCGTTACGGCCCCCACGGCGGTGCCGACGCAGCCGCCGCAACCTACCCCGCCACCGCCCACCCCGGCCACGGTCGAAGTGGAGTTCGCCACGGTGATCAGCCCGGTGGGCGTCAATGCCCGCCAGGCGCCGGATACCAACGCCGAGGTGTTGCGCATTCTGTTGGAAGGGGAGCGCTACCTGGTTCTGGGCACGGCCGGTGCGGATAACAGCTGGCTGGAGCTCTTCCTGAACGAGACGCCCCTGGCCGAAGGACAGACCATCTCTGGCACGGTGGCTTACGCAGCGGCCGATTTCCTGGCCCGAGAGCCCGATGCCCTGCCCGCGCCCGTCTACGACGCGGTGTTGGCCTACCTGGGGCGGACACCCACGGCTGAGGTTCCGGCCGAAATCGCTGCCCCCGAGGCTACCCCAGAGACTCCGCTCGCTGAAACGGGGGCCGAACCGGTGGGGCTGACCGTCACCGTCAGTGTCACCGCCGGGCTCAACGCCCGCTCCGCCCCCAGCACAGAGAGCGAGATCATCCAGCTGTTGGAGAACGGCACCACCCTGACACCGGTGGCCCGTTCGGCCGATGGCCAATGGGTCCAGGTGGTGTTGGACGGCGGGCGCGAGGCGTGGCTCTTCCGGGAGTTCCTGACCACGAACGGCGACCTGGATGCCCTGCCCATCGCCGGGGCCGGGGCAGAAGTGGCGCCGACGCCGGCCCTGACCACTACTGCACCGGTGGCGTCGTCACAGGTGATCACCACCGGGTTTGTGCCGCCGGCGCCCTTCACCAACACCTATTCGGTGGATGCACCTGTGGTGGCGGTGACCAGCGCCGGTGGGGTCAACGCCCGGGCCACACCCAGCACAGAGGCTTCCGTCATCACCCAGATCCCCCAGGGCGCGGCCCTGACCGCCGTGGGGCGCTCGGCGGATGATGCCTGGATTCAGATTCAGCTGCCAGGCGGCGCTACCGCCTGGGTCGCCAGGGCTGTGGTGCTGTCTACGCCGGCCGTCAACGGGCTGCCGGTGGTGGAGCCAAGCGCAGCGGCACCCGCCGTGCCCGCGCCCACGCCCACACCCGCCCCGTCCGCCGGAACGCCCACCGCAACCGTGCGCCTGGGCCTGCTGGCCATCTACGACTCACCGGGCGTGGGACAGCAGGTGGTGGAGTACGTCAGCATCGGCGCCGTGCTGTCGGCCTTGGGGCGGAACGAGGCCGGCGACTGGATCCAGGTCCAGTCCAGCGAGGGGACGCCGGGCTGGGTACCGGCCAACGCGGTGGAGTTGAGCGTTCCTGTGGAAACCCTCCCGGTGGTGCAGTAGCTCCTTCCCGGGTGACCTTCTCCCTGCTCTGGGCCGGAGTGCTCCATGTGGGGCTTCGGCTGCTGCCATGTCCTGGTAAAACCTGGCAGAAATTTGGCGATGGCTTTCGTCCGAGGGCGTGCCGCCAAATTTCTGCCGGGGGATTGAGGCCAGACCCGATTCGTGGATGGCACAGGGGGACTTTCCTGTCTGCGGACCTCCCATGTCTGACTATCGCCTGAACGCCCTTTTCTGGTCTATCGGCCTGATCCTGGCTGGGGTGATCCTGCTGCTCTTTAACCTGCAGCTCCTGGCTGCCTATGAACCCACGGTCCAGTACGTGCTGGCCGGTGGGCTGGCGTTAGGCGGATTGGGCTTTATGGCCTCTCACCTTTCTACCCGGGAGAACTGGTGGCGGCTAATCCCCGGCTGGACCCTGTTGGCCCTGGCCCTGATGGTCTATCTCAGCACCCTGGAGGGAATCCGGCGGCCGGTGACGGCGGCCTTCCTCTTCCTGGGGCTGGCGCTGGCCTTTGGGCACATCTACCTGCTCAACCGCCGGGAACACTGGTGGGCCATCATCCCAGGCGGCTTTATGCTGGTGGTCAGCGCCGTCATCGCCTTGAGCGCCTACGTGAGCCGGGCAGAGACCCTGGGCACGGTGCTCTTTGTGGGGATGGGCCTGGTCTTTTTTGCGCTCTACCTGCTGTCGGAGCGGACCCGGCAGTGGTGGGCTTTGATCCCCGGCAGTATCCTGGTGCTGTTCGGTTTTTTTGTCTTTACCCTGGACGGGGGCAGCGAAAATGTGGCGGCGCGCTGGTGGCCGGCACTGCTCATCATTGTGGGCGCGGGGATCGGCTGGCACACCCTGCGCCGTGGGCGAACCAGACGAGAGCGATTGACGGTGCACACCGCACCCCGATCGCCCCGCACGGGGTCGATTTCGTCGGAGCGTGGGGGGACAGGGGGCGTCCTGGGCGAGTACACCCATCCTGCGCCGGGTGCCAGCGTCGAAGTCCTGCCCGATGAAGAGACCGACAGCCGCCCGTGACTTCCACGCGCCAGGCACGCATCCCACTTCATGTTCAGGAGCTGTCGCCATGTCATCCAACAGCCAACTGACCATTACCCTGGTTCAAATGGATTGTCGACTGGGAGAGCCGGACGAGAATTTCGCCCGGGCAGCGGCGTTTGTGGCCGAAGCCGCCCGCCGGGGCAGCCAGCTGGTGGTGCTGCCCGAGCTGTGGAGCACCGCTTATGACCTGGAACACGGGGAACGCCATGCCGCCCCGCTGGCCCGGTCTCCCGAGGCAGAAGGCTGGTTCGGTCGCTTTGCTGGGCTGGCTCGGGACCATGGGGTCTGGCTTTGTGGCTCTCTGTTGGAGCGTGGGGAAGACGGCCGCCTCTACAACTGCATGCCCTGCTATCGGCCGGATGGCTCCCTGGCCGGCGCCTACCGCAAAATTCACCTCTTCCGGCTCATGGAGGAAGAGGTCTACCTGGCGCCGGGGCCAGAGCCCGTGCTCCTGGAGCTACCGTGGGGAAAGACCGGCCTGGCCATCTGCTACGACCTCCGCTTTCCAGAGCTCTTCCGGCGCTACGCCCTGGCCGGGGCCCGGCTCCTGATCCTCCCCGCCGAATGGCCCCACCCCCGGCGGGAGCACTGGCGGACCCTGCTGCGGGCCCGGGCCATTGAAAATCAGTGCTTCGTGGCCGCGTGCAACCGGGTCGGCCACAGCAAGGGAACCGACTTCTTCGGCGCCTCCGCCGTCATCGACCCCTGGGGGGCGACCCTGGTGGAAGGGGGCGAGATCGAGACCCTGCTGACGGTGACCGTGAACCTGGACCTGGTGGATGCGGTGCGGAAGCGGATCCCCGTGTTCGCCGATCGGCGGCCCGAACTCTACGCGCTTTAACGGCTGACCGCGCCTTCCCACTCCCGAACCTGGATCTGGTCCCCCTCCATGCTCTCGATGACCGCCAGGCTCACGATGGGTACGTTGAGGTAGGCCAGCCGCGCCCGCCCCTCTTCAAAGCTCTTCTCGATGACACAGCCGATGCCGCACAGGGTGGCGCCACATTGTTGGACCAGGTCGGCCAGCGCGGCGATGGTCTTGCCGCTGGCTAAGAAGTCGTCGATGATGATCACCCGGTCGTGGGGGTGGAGATATTCGGGCGAAACCATGAGCTCCACCATGCCCCCTTTGGTGTGGCTGGGGGCCTCCGCCCGGTAGACGCCGTTGGCCATGGTGATGGGCCGGGTCTTGCGGGCGTAGAGGACCGGAACCCCCAGGGCCAGCCCTGTGGTCAGCGCCGGCGCAATGCCGCTCACCTCCGCGGTGATGACCCGGGTAATGCCGGTAACGCCGGCCTGGGCAAACCGACGGGCAAACTCACGCCCCATCTCCACCGTCAGGGCCGGGTCCAGCTGGTGATTGATGAAACCGTCGACCTTGAGGATCCCCTGCCCCAGGTTGCGTCCTTCACACCGGATACGTTCGATCAGCGCTTTCACGGTTTTCCACCCTTTCTCTGGCTTCCTTTCACAGGCTCAAAGGGGTTCAACAGCCATTCAGGGCCTTCCAGCGGCCGGGCCAAGGGCTTCCAGCAGATCCGCAGCCCGGGGCACGCCGCCCAGACGAGCGAACTCGGCCTGGCAGGCCAGGGCACGTTCTCGATAGGGTGAACGGTCGGGCAACAGCGCGGCCAGCCCTTCCACCAGCCGGGGGATGGTCACTTCCCGGGCCGGGATGTGGAGCCCTACCCCCGTGCGCATGACGCCGGCCGCCTGCCGCCACTGGTCACCGGCGTGGGGAACCACGATCTGTGGGATGCCGTGGATGACCAGGGCGTGGGTGGTGCCGGCACCGCCATGGTGAATGGCCGCCGCCACGTGGGGCAATACAGCCCGAAAGTCCAGACGCCCCCGCACGACGGCCGTCTGGGGAAGCCGGCCTCGCATCTGGGCCACCCAAGGCGTCTGGGGTGGTTCCCCCACGGCCAGCAAGGGAAGACAGCCCAGCTCAACGGCAGCGTGGGCGGCTGCCAGGAAAAAGTTGGGATCCCGGTTGAAGGAGGTGCCCAGGGTGATGAAGACCCAGGGCGCATCTTCCGGCGACGGCAGGTCGGCCGGCGGGGGCGGTGGCCCGGACGCAGGGTCCCAGGGGACGCGCCCACCCACGTGGCGAGTCTGGGAGCCCAGGGACACGCCCTGGAACCAGCCTGGGCTCCAGTAGCTGATGTGCAGGTGGGGCGAGGTGATGGCTGGCGCCCCCTGGAGCGTCCAGTTGTGGCCGGGCACGCCGAATCGATCCAACAGGCGCTGGACCCGAGCCTGGGCTTCGGCCAGGGCAGGGCTGGCGGCGTCGGTCCGAGGCCCTCCAGGCGCGGGCGCCGGCCATCCGGCCACCACGAAAGGCGTCTGCGTCCGCTCGGCTGCGAGTGCGGCTGCGGCCATGAACATCTCGCCGACGATCACATCCGGCCGGAACTGCTCCACCAACGCCAGGAGCTCCTGGGTCGCCTGCGCCACCCGTTCCTCTTCCAGCCACTGGTCCAGGGCCCGCATCTGCCGGGCCCATTGCCTTTCCTCAGGACTTTGTCCCAACTCCTCTGGTCGGATGGGCGGGGGCGGCGGCCATCGCCAGCCCGTTTCCGTCAGGGGATGAAAGGGCAGGCCAGCTGCTTCCACCGCAGGCTGGATGGCCGGGCCGCTGGCCCAGAGCACCTGATGCTGGCGATGTTTCAACACCAGCGCCGTGGGCAGATAGCCACCCCAATCCAGGTGGCCGGCCAACTGGGCCGAAACAAACAGCAGCTTCATGGGCCCTCCGTGCCCGCTCTCCTGGGCCTCAGCGGGACGACTCTGGGCCGGTCCCTGCCGGGATCAGGGCCGTGGCCAGGGGCAGGTCGCCTGCCGGCTCCTGGGCCAATACCGTCCGGGCGAGCGCGATGTCGGCATGGATCTGGGCCACCAGTGCATCCAGGCTGGCGAAGCGCTGCTCGCCCCGCAGGCGGGCAATGAACTCCACCGTGACGGTCAGCCCGTAGAGGTTGTCAGATTGGCCGGCGGGCGGAAAGTCCAGCAGGTGGGTTTCCAGCCGGCGGTGGAGTCCATCCACGGTAGGGCGGAGGCCCAGGTTGGTCACGCTGTCGAAGGCCTGGGACGCGCCTGGCCGATGGACATGGGTGCGGGTCGCGTAGACGCCGTCGGCCGGCAGCAATTTCTCCGGCGGTGTGCGTACATTGGCCGTGGGGATGCCCAGCTGGCGCCCCCGCCGGTCACCCTCCTCCACGGTTCCGCTGACGTGGTACCAGCGGCCCAGCTGCTGGGCCGCTTCGGCCACCTGTCCTTCGCTCAGCAGTTGGCGAATGTGGCTGCTGCGCACAGGCTGGCCCTGCCAGTCCACCGGCTCGATGACGGTTACGGTGTATCCCAGCTCCTGGCCCAGGGCCTGCAAGACCTGGATGTTGCCGCTGCGTCCCCGGCCCAGGGCGAAATCGGGGCCCACCACCAGGCCGGCCAGGGCCAGGTGGGTTTTGAGCAGGGTCATGAACTCTCGGGGAGTCAGCCCGGCCAGCTCCAGGGTGAAAGGCTGGAGGATGCCGTAGTCGATGCCCAGGGCGCCGGCCAGGAGCAGCCGTTCCTGGGGCGTAGTCAGGAGTTTGTGGGGCACTTCAGGTCGAAGCACCCGCAGCGGGTGTGGGTCGAAGGTGAGCAGGCCGGTGCGGGCCGACGGGCCAGTGTGGGCATGCTGCGCCACGGCCTGGAGCTGGCGCAGGAGGGCCTGATGGCCCCGGTGGATGCCATCGAAGTTGCCGATGGTCAGGTACAACGGTTCATTTAGCCGAACCGTGCGCACATCGGTGAAGATCTGCATGTGGGCTCGCTCGTCATTGGCCCGCGCCGTGGCGGGCAAACCATTTTTCCGCTTTCCATCGCCAGAGCCGGCCGTCGTGGGCTGGTCCCAGGCAGCGCACGATGCCGACGAAAACCCCGGTAGGATCAACGGCCCTGGCCAGCGGGGCATCGGGATTCAGCTCCAGGGTGTCCGACGCCGGCAGGAGCACCTGCTGGCCATGGCCCAGGCGTCGGGTCGCCTCTGCGTCCAATGGCAGGGTGGGCATGGCCAGGCCCTCACCCAGGGGCAAGAGCAGTTGGGCGAAGCGCCCCTCTTCGGCTGCGGCCTGAATCGCCTCCAGAGGGTGGGCGCTGGCCAGGGTAAATGGCCCCACGGCTTCCCGGCGCAACCGGGTCAGGTGGGCCACGGTACCCAGCGCCCGGCCCAGGTCATGGGCCAGGCTGCGGATGTAAGTGCCGGCGGAGCAGGCGACCTGCAGGCGAAGCCGATCCGGCGGCTCAAAGGTCAGGAGCTCCAGCTGGTAGAAGGTCACCGGCCGGGGAGCCAGCTCCACCGTTTCTCCACGGCGGGCCCGACGGTGGACACTTTCGCCGCCCTGCTTGATGGCGGAAAAGGCTGGCGGGCGCTGCAGGATTTCCCCCCGGAACGACTCCAGCGCGGCCTCGATCTGCTCCTCGTTGAGGGGAGGGACGGGCGCGGTCTCGGTGACCTGTCCGGTGACGTCGTAGGTATCTGTGGCCTGGCCCAGGATTACATCGGCCAGGTATCGCTTGGGCTGGCCCTGGTAGTATTCCACCAGGCGGGTGGCCAGCCCCAGGCAGAGCACCAACACGCCGCTGGCCATGGGATCCAGGGTCCCGGTGTGGCCGATGCGACGCTGTCCGCTCCAGCGGCGAACCATCTGGACGATGTCGTGGCTGGTGGGCAGCCGCGGGCCGCCGTCGGCCGTGTCCAGGCCTGGCTTGTCGACGATTAAAAGTCCGTGGTAGGGGCTGTTACGCGGTGTCACGGATGCTCTGCTCTCTGTGGATGGCCTGGGCGCGACGGGCTTCCTGCAGCAGGGGGACGACCCGGGCTGCGACCTCCTCCAGGGTGCCCGAGACGGTACAGCCGCTGGCGGGTGGGTGGCCGCCTCCGCCCAGCTGGAGGGCGATGCGGCTCACGTCAAAGCCGGGTTTGGCGCGGAAGCTGCACTCCACCGCAGGCACGCCATCGTCCATCGCCTTTTCCAGAAAGACGGCGCTGATGTCAGCTTCGTCCGCGGTGATCAGGAGGCTGCTCAGGTGGGTATCGTGGCTCCGGTGGCCGGCCTCCTGGAGCTGGCTCTGGCTGACTGTGGTCCAGATGACCCGATCCTCCAGGCGGACCCGGGGTAACACCAGCCCCCACAGCCGGAGCAGGCTGAAGGGGCGCCGGTTGATGGTGCGTTCGGTGATCTGGGCCAGGTTGGCGCCGCCCTGGACCAGTTGAGTGGCCACGGCCAGGACTCGCTCGTCGGTGTTGCTGGTGCGAAAGCAGAGGGTGTCGGTGACCAATCCGGTGAGCAGGCACTCGGCCAGCTCACCCTCCAGGGGAACGCCCAAGGCCTGGGCCAGGTAGGCGACCATCTGACAGGTGGCGGCACAGCCGGTATCCACCCAGTTGATGTGGCCGAAATAGGTATTGGTGACGTGGTGATCGATGACGATCAGGGGGGCGGACCCGTGCACCGACGGGTTGTAGGCATTGCCCATGCGATCCTGGCTGGATGCATCCAGGCAGACGACCACATCGAAGGGGGTTTCCCGAACTGCCTGTTGGTAGGCGGGGGATTGGGCGGTGAGCAGGGTCTCCATGCCGGGCATCCAGGCGAACTCCGGCGGGGGGACGTCCTGAAGGGCCAGCACAGGATCCTTGTGGAGCCGGCGCAACAGCCAGCCCATGCCCAGCAGGCTGCCGACCGCATCTCCGTCCGGGTTGACGTGGCTGATGCAGAGCAGCGACTGGGCCTCTTGAAGGGTGGTCAGCAATGTTGGGTCGAGCATAGAAATCTAGTGCCAGGAATGGGGAGGCCAGGCTCAGCCTGGCCTCCCTTAAGAGCCGACAAGGATGTGAGAGGGGTCGGCAGCAAGCTGCCGAGATTTACGACTGTCCCTCGGTTGTATCGACGGAGCCGGCTGCGTCCGCCTGGGGCCAGGTCCCTTTCTGTTCCCGGGCTGCCCGCTCGGCAGCAATTTGCTGCAGGAGGGCATCGATCCGGGCTGCCTTCTCGGGCGTGTCATCGTAATAGAATAACAGCTCGGGCACCATGCGCAAATTGCAGCGTGCCGCGATCTGGGCACGCATGTACGGGGTGGCCCGCTTCAGCCGCCGCAGCAACTCTCGCCGGGAGACCTCCTCGTCGTCGTGGCTCACATAAACTTTGGCGTGGCGCAGATCCCGGCTGACATCCACGTTGGTGACAGTCACCAGACTCAGCTTGGGATCCGCCAGCTCACCGCCGATCACCAGGCTCAGCTCTTCGAACAAGAGTTCTGCGACCCGTTGCTGTCGAATGGTAGGCATCATGGACTCCCGCTGTGAACAGCCGAACAGCTACTGGACGATGGAGAGACAACCGAGGCGGGCCCCATCGGGGCTCGTCTCGGTGTCGCCTCTCGGTTTCGCTCGGACTCGACTCCGTTTAACGGAGGAAGAGCCCTACCGAACCCGTTGCCGCTCGTAGACCTCGATGATATCCCCTTCCTGGAGATCATCGTCACCTTCGGCCAGCTTGATACCGCATTCAAAGCCGGTGCGCACCTCGTTGACATCCTCGGTGAAGCGGCGCAGGGTTTCGATGCGGGTACCAGAGATCACCTCCTGGCCGTTGCGCAGGACCCGGGCCATGGCATTGCGCTTGATCACGCCATCGGTGACGCTACAGCCGGCAATGGTGCCCCGCCGCAGCTTGAAGAGCTGGAGCACCTGGGCATGGCCGATGACCACGTCCTGGTAGACCGGTTCCAGCATGCCGGTGATGGCCGCTTCCACATCTTCGATCATCTTGTAGATGACGTCGTAGTGGCGAATTTCCACGCCGGACTGTTCCGCCCGGACCTGGGCGGCCCGGTCCACCCCCACGCTGAAGCCGATGATCACCGCGTCGCTGGCCTCTGCCAGCATCACGTCCGACTCGGAGATGTCGCCGATGGCCGCCTGCAGGATCTTGACGGTGATTTCGTCGTTGCTCAGGTCCTCCAGGCTCTTGACGATGGGCTCCAGGGTGCCCTGCATGTCGGCGCGGACGATCAGGTTCAAGGTCTTGGTTTCGCCGCCTTCGAAGCGAGCGAAAAGTTCGTCCAGGGACATCTGCCGCTTGGGCGCCTGGGCTGCCTGCTCCCGCTCCAGGAGGCGTTCCTGGACGATGCGCTTGGCTTCCCGGTCGTTCTTCACCCGCTCGAAGATGTCGCCAGCTTTGGGCAGCTCCTGCAGGCCCAGGATGACCACCGGGGTGCTGGGGCCTGCCTCTTTGATGGGCTTGCCCTCGAAGTCGAACATGGCCTTGATGCGCCCCCAGGTGGTGTCCACCACGATGGTGTCGCCCCGCTTCAGGGTGCCGTTCTGGACCAGAAGCGTGGCCGTGACGCCCCGGTGCTTGTCCAGCTCGGCTTCGATCACCGTGCCCACACAGCGGCCCTTGGGGTTGGCCTTGTACTCTTCCACTTCGGCCACCACCAGGATGTTTTCCAACAACTCGTCGATGCCGATGTTGTTGAGGGCGCTGACCGGCACGACGATGGTGTCGCCACCCCATTCTTCGGGCTGGAGGCCTTCCTGGGCCAGCTCTTCCATGACCCGTTGGGGGTTGGCGTTGGCCTTGTCGATCTTGTTGAGGGCCACGATGATGGTGACCCCGGCCGCCCGGGCGTGGCTGATGGCCTCCCGGGTCTGGGGCATCACCCCATCGTCCGCAGCCACCACCAGGACCACGATATCGGTGACCTGGGCGCCCCGGGCCCGCATGGCTGTGAAGGCCTCATGGCCAGGGGTATCCAGGAAGGTGATCTTGCGGCCGTTGACCGTCACCTGGTAGGCGCCGGTGCGCTGGGTGATGCCGCCGGCTTCTCCTTCGGCCACGTTGGTGTTGCGGATGCGGTCCAGCAGGGTGGTTTTGCCATGGTCCACATGGCCGAGCACTGCCACCACCGGCGGCCGCTCCACCAGGTCCGATTCTTTCTCCTGGCTGATGATGCGCTGGACAAAGTTGTGGGGTGTCTGGGGCTGCTGCTCGGGCTGGCTTTCCGCTTCTTCCGTTTCGCTTTTTTCGGGTTCGGGCCATTTGACCGCGATGCCCAGTTCTTCGCCCAGGATGACGGCCGTGTCGTGGTCGATGCTATGGGTGATGGGCGCCATGATCCCATACTGCATCAGGACCTTGATCAGGTCGATGGGGCTCCGATCCATGAGTTTGGCCAGGTCGCGCACGGTGATGGCCTCGCCCACCACCACTTCTTTGGGCGCTTCCGCGGTTGCGGCCTTGCCGTCCCGCCGGGCTCCTTTGTGCCCGTTGACCGATTTCTGACCCTTGCCTTTCGGTTCCCGGCGAGGTTCAATTTCCCGTTCTTCTTCCCGTTCTTCGAGATCGAGATCTCGTACTTTGCTTTTGCTTTTTGCAGCCATTCCTTACTACCCCCTTCTGAATATAAAAACACTGCTGCACGGTCCCGGCATCCTGGCTCTGCACCCCGCCATCAGGCTGGCGGCCTTGTGGCGCATCCTGTTTTAGGGTGTGGCCTGGAAAGGGCCATCCGCTCTTTTCCTGTTTCCCCAGTGGGGAACACATCCCGTCTCCACGGCGCGAGCTCTGGTCGGCTTGTAAATCCGATCCTGGCCAGTCGTGTATAACCCTGTATCATATCGTGGCCACCTGACCTGATTCAAACCTGGGAACAGTGCAATGGTTCCAGGGCGATCGCAGGCGGGTGACGGAGCGCAGGGAATGCAACGGTCGTCGTGCCGGGTGGGCAGACCACCCAATGGTCGACAAACGGGGCAAGAGAAGGGGAGGGAGGAGGTCGGTATCCGGCGATTGGGTTGCCGCTACTGGGGACAACCCTTCTATCGCCCGGGCCGATGAAATCGACGGAGTGAAATCGACGTGGTGAAATCGACGAAGAAATGAGTCCGATCACCCAATCGTCATGACGATTCTCCCCGTTCCCCCTGGCCTGCCCGAAGCGCGTTTGCGCCAGGTAACAGGCCCTGGTTCCTTCCCGCCCTGCGCCACAGCGTTATCCGTGGTCATGGTCGTGGATGTGATACATGTGTCTCTGCCGTAGATTTGACCTCATGATGCTCATCGGCCGCCTGGTCCGCTGCCGCGTTGAGGGGCAGGGTGGCCATGTAGGCGGCCAGTTGTTGCCGGTTTGCCTCGCTGATACGGGTGCGCAACGCCTGTTCCAGCCGGTTACTGCGCAGGGCCGCCTGCCAGCACTCCTGGTACGGGTGCAGATAGGCGCCCCGCCCTGAGCGTTTGCCGGTGGGATCCACCTCCACGCCCTGCTCGGTGCGGACCAGCCGGACAAGCGCTCGCTTGCCCGCGACCTGGCGGCAGGCGATGCAGGTTCGCTGTGGAACGTGTTTGGGTCGATTTCCCTGGGTTTTACGCACCGTTTTCAGCCCCATGGCTCATGTCCCGTGGCATTCCTTACCTGCTCTGGTAACCCGGCCGGTGGCCCTGTGGACGGAACGATATCCCGCCC
This sequence comes from Litorilinea aerophila, assembly GCF_006569185.2. Taxonomy (NCBI): domain Bacteria; kingdom Bacillati; phylum Chloroflexota; class Caldilineae; order Caldilineales; family Caldilineaceae; genus Litorilinea; species Litorilinea aerophila. Next base: position 78,667 of record NZ_VIGC02000027.1, read on the forward strand.
ACAGGCGCCAGCCGTCCCGGGTTACAAATATTCGTCGTACTCGTCGTCTTCCACCAGGGGACGAGGCCGCTTTTTGCCCTTGGGCTTGCCTGCATCGGGCTTGCCCCCCTTCTTGGCCTTGGCCCGGGGCTTGCTCTTCTTTTTGCCCTTGGGCAGCTCTTCGTCATCCCAGAGATCATCATCCTCGTCGATGCCCGCCAGAAGCTCCGGTGGAATCTCAATCTCCTCAAAGTTGAAGTCCACATTCTTGCGGGCACGCAACATGTCCGCGGTGATGACTTCGGGCAGTTCGTCCACCCGGGTGACATCGGCCGGCAGGCCCTCCGGAGGCAAGCCATCGTCTTCTTCGTCGGCCTCTGCCAAAGGCCCGGCCAGCTCCCCGATGGGGGGCTCCTCGGGCGGCAACTCCGGCCATTCCACCGCCGGCGTCTCCTGTTCCAGGGCGGGCGTCTCGGGGCTCTCTTCCTCGACAGGCCAGAAGTCGTCGAAGGACTTGGGCGCCTCCAGGGGCAGATCGGGCATCTCCACAGGCGGCAGCAGGGACCCTTCTTCCTCGGCCTCGGCCCGGCGGGCTTCCATCTCCTCCAGGGCCTTGGCGGCCTTGCTGAAGAGGTCCTCGGTGCTGGGCGCCTGTTCGCTCTGCTGCAGGAAGCGTTCGGCCATGCTCAGCAGGTCGTCGGACCGGCGGTTCTTGGCCTGCTCGGCGATGAGGCGATCCAGGCCCTCTTCCATGGCCTCGCTTTCGCTTTTGATGTCGATGCGCCAGCCGGTTAGCTTGGCAGCCAGGCGGGCGTTCTGGCCCTCTTTGCCGATGGCCAGGCTGAGCTGGCGGTCGGGTACCACCACGATGGCCGTCTTGATGGGGCCGCTGTCGTCCAGGAGGACGCTGTTGACTTTGGCCGGGCTGAGGGCGTTGGCGATGTAGGTGGCCGTGTCCGGGCTCCATTCCACCACGTCGATCTTTTCGCCGGCCAGCTCGTTGACGATGTTCTGGATACGCAGGCCCCGCATGCCCACGCAGCTGCCCACCGGGTCGACCCCGGGCACGGTGGCGATGACGGCAGCCTTGCTGCGGGCGCCGGGCTCCCGGGCGATGGCCTTGATCTCCACCACCCCATCCCGCACCTCGGGAATCTCCTGTTCCATCAGGCGGCGCAGCAGGTTGCGGTGGGTGCGGCTCAGCTTGATGACCGGCCCCCGGGTGCTCTTGTGGACGTCCACGATGTAGACCTTCACGTAGTCGCCCCGCCGCAGGCGCTCGCCGGGAATCTGCTCTTCCCGCAGCAGGATGGACTCGTGCTTTTCGTCCAACATGACCGTCACCGCTCCGGAGGCATTGTCGGTGCTGCGAACCTGAGCGTTGATCACTTCGCCGACCCGGTGGGCGAAGTTTTCAAAGACGGTGTCCCGCTCGGCTTCGCGGATGCGCTGCAGGATCACCTGCTTGGCTGCCTGCGCGGCAATGCGGCCAAAGTCCGCCGGCTGGGTGGGGACCCGGATGATGTCGCCCAGTTGGGCGTCCGGCTTGATGCGGCGTGCCTCTTCCAGGGTGATTTCGGTGCGAGGGTTGAGAACCTCTTCCACCACTTCCCGCTCGGCATAAACCCGCATTTCGCCCGTCAGCCGGTCCACTTCCGACGTGACATTGGCGATCGATCCGTAATTTCGCTTATAGGCCGAGATCAACGCTGCTTCAATTGCCTCGAAGATGACCTCCCGATCGAGGCCTTTATCGGATGCAACCTGGTTGATACCAGCAATCAAAGCTTTCGACATGGTTTTGATCTACACTCCTCGCCACCAAAAAACTCCGCTCACTTTCCCCTGCTGCAAGCCTGCCGGGCCGCTGACGGCCCTGGAAACGATGGATTCACTTGTACAGACAGGCCCCAGAGAGGGCGATGAGTCAACCGCTAGTAAATCCCGGCGAAAACCCACCAGCCAACACAAATCCAACAAACCGAACCGCCAGGGCGCAACCGTTCTTTGCAGGGGCTGCGCGAAAAGATCCCATACAACAAGAAAAGTGGGGGTCACCCACTTTCGCCAAACAACCCTGAGTTGAGACAAGCTGCTGCGACCGACGACCCCGCTGGAGGGCGACTTCTCCACTGCCTGGGCGACGACTGGGGAAGGTGACGCTTTCGCGTGCTATGCCAGTCCCATGTCGGTCCCCACATGACAGTGGGCCGCAACTCTCACAGCCCCAGTATAGCACAAGGGTGAAAATTCAGCAAATGATGCTCCTGCCAAAACACCGCAGAGAATGCGGAGTTTTCCTCTGGGGCCTTTTGAAATCCGAACCTTTCCAGGTGCATGCACTTTGGACGAGTGAAGGGGCGGCGGTGAAGCGCAGCAGTAGGGACGAATCATGATTCGTCCCGCCTACGACATGGCACCCGTTTCCGTAGGGGCGGGCACGGGGACCCGCCCGTCATCGCTCAGCGTACCGGCAGGTGGAAGCGACCTACGATTTCCTGGCCGGCGGGGCTGAGCACGAAGTCCACAAACTGGCGCACATTGCCCCGGGGTTCCCCGCGGCTGACCAGGTACAGGGGCTGCAACAAGGGATAGCTCTGATCCCGCAGGCTGGTTGGGGTGGGCCAGACACCATCGATGGGCAAGACCCGAAGCGGCCGGAGGGTGGCAGGGGTGGGCGTCTCCACGGCTTCGGGCGTTCCGCTGCCAGGCTCGCCGGGCGCCGGCACATAGGCCAGGGAGACGTAGCCGATGGCCTGGGGCGTCTTGGCCACGAACTCCACCACGTCCTGGCTGGTGGGCATCACCACGGCCGTCAGCGACACGGGCTCGTCGCCCATCACCCGCTCTTCGAACGCACGGCGGGTGCCGCTGCCGTCCTCCCGGCTTACCAACAGGATATCTCCGGGCGTTCCACCCACCTCCTGCCAGTCCAGGATGCGCCCGCTGTAGATCTCCTGGAGTTGAGTCATGGTCAGGCCTTCCACCCGGTTGCTGGGGTGCACCACCACGGCGATGCCGTCCAGGCCGATGGGGATGCGGGTCAGCCGGGACGCCGGCCTGGGAGAGGAGCCATTGCCCGGAGACTCCTGGGCCGGCCACAGGGTGCTGGCCGCCAGATCCACCTGCCCGGACGCCACCTGCTGTTCGCCCAGGGTGCTGCCCCCACCCCGGATCACGAACAGGGTACTGGGGTGTTGCTGGTTGAAGGCGGCGGTCAGGGCGCGCAAGACCGGATGCATGGCCGTGGCGCCGGCAATGGTGATCGTGGTGGGGCGAGGTGTCGCCACCGCTAGCTGGCTGCATGCGGTGAGCGTGGTGGCGGCCAAGATCCACAGCCCCCATCTCCACCAGCGGAAAGGCCTCCTCCAGCTTCGGTGTCTCTGTTCTGCCCGGCAGGCTGCGCTCATCTCCATGCTTCAGGCGAGGTTGAGTGCCAGAACCAGGAGCCCCAGCAGGCAGCAGTACACCGCAAAGATGTACAGGCTGCGGCTGCGCAGGTAGTTCAATAAAAAGCGAATGGCCAACACTCCGGTCACTGCGCTGGCCAGGAAGCCCACAGCCAGCGCAGGCAACTGGGCCTGAACCTGGGCCGGATTCACCGCCAGGCTGTCCATCAGCTGCAGCAGGCCGGCGCCCAAAAAGGCAGGCGTGCCCAACAAGAAGCTGAAGCGGGCCGCGTCGTCCCGCCGCAGACCCCGGGCCAGCCCGGCGGCGATGGTGGTGCCGCTGCGGCTGATGCCGGGCGCCAGGGCCAGGGCCTGGGCCAACCCGATGATCAGGCTATCCCCAAAGCGCAGCTGTTCCAGGCGAGAGAGGGTGACCAGCCGTTTCGCCAGCAGCTCGCTGGCCACCAGCACCAGGGCAGTGATCAGGAGAAAGCCAGCGGCTGCTGTCGGACTGGCGAAGAGAGCCTCCAGAGGATCCTTGAGGAGCAGGCCGGTGACGGCCGCGGGGATGCTGCCCACCACGATAAACCACCCCAGGCGGGCATGGAAATCGGCCAGGGAGCGTCGGACCAGGCTGGTCAGCACGGCCAGGAAAATCAGCCAGAAGTCCCGCCAGAAGATGATCAGGATGGCCAGCAAGGTGCCCCAGTGGAGGACCGTGTCAAAGAGCAGGGATTCGGGCTGCCACCCCAGCAGCCAGGGCACAATGACCAGGTGGCCGCTGCTGCTGACGGGGATAAACTCGGTGGCGCCCTGGACAACGCCCAGGATGATGGCCCGGATGATTTCGCTCAACCTGTCGCCTCACTTTCGTCTTGCACTCTTCGATTTAGGATCCACAGGTGAATCCACCTCAGCCGCGCATGGCCTGGATACGTCGCTGGCGTTGCTCGTGGCGCACCTGCTGATTGCTGATCTGATACCGCTCCAGGAAGGCCGCCCGGAAATCGGCAAAGGTGCCGGCCGCGATGGCGGCCCGGATCTGGCGCATGAGTTCCATGAGGAAGTAAACGTTGTGGATGGTGCCCAGGCGCAGCGCGCTGATCTCCCCTGCCTTGTAGAGGTGGCGCAAGTAGGCCCGGCTGAAGGTCCGGCAGGTGTAACAGCCACAGTCTTCTTGCACTGGACGGGGATCTTCGGCGAAGCGCGCGTTGCGCAGATTGATGCGACCTTCCGGCGTGAGCAGGGAGCCGTTGCGGGCGATCCGGGTGGGCAGCACACAGTCGAACAGGTCCACGCCCCGGGCCACGGCCTCCACGATGTCCTCCGGCGCGCCTACGCCCATGAGGTAGCGGGGCTTCTCCTGCGGCAGGGCCGGGCAGGTCTCGTCCAGGGTGGCGTACATCTGCTCTTTGGTCTCGCCCACGGCCAGGCCGCCGATGGCGTAGCCGTGGAAGTCCAGCTGGGTGAGGAAAGCCGCACTCTCCTGGCGCAGGTCGGGGAAGATCCCCCCCTGGACGATGCCGAAGAGGGCCTGATCCGGGCGGGTATGGCTGGCCTTGCACCGCTCTGCCCAGCGGTGGGTGCGGTCCAGCGCCTGGCGGTTATAGGCCCGGTCCAGGGGATCGGGGCATTCGTCGAGGACCATGGCGATATCCGGCCCCAAAGCCTGCTCGATCTCCATGACCATTTCGGGCGTAAAGCGGTGCAGGCTGCCATCGATATGGCTGCGGAAGGTCACGCCGTCGTCGTCCAGCTGGCGCTGGTCGGCCAGGCTGAAGACCTGATAGCCGCCCGAGTCGGTCAGGATGGGGCCGTCCCACGCCATGAAACGATGGAGGCCGCCCAGCTTCTGGATGAGACGGTGCCCTGGCCGCAGGTAGAGGTGGTAGGTATTGGCCAGGATGATCTGGCAGCCCAGCTCGTGGAGATCCCGGGGTTCCAGGGTCTTGACGTTGGCCTGGGTGCCCACCGGGGCGAAGGCAGGCATCTGGATGGCGCCATGGGGCGTGTGGTAGGTCGCCAGCCGAGCTGCCCCATCGGTTCGATGGAGCACAAAGGAAAAGGGAGCCCCCGAATTGGCTGAGCGCGGGGGCCCGGATTCTGGATGGGAGGGCGTCTGAACCATGAACTCGTGTCTTTTCTGCGCCGGGCCAGCAGGTTTGGGATCGGCGCAATAAACCGCTACAAACAGGCTGATCTCAATCCAAACCGCCGCAGGCGCTGATGGCCGTGCTACGGCTTGGATGCAGCCTATTGTTCATGGCTTTGGGGAATCCGTCAAGAATGGGGAGGGGAAAAGGGGCGCATGGCACCAGGAAGCCGGCATTCTCTGGCGCCTGGTGATGGCAACGTCGGGCGGGCACGAAGGCCCGCCCCTACAGGAAATGGGTGCCCCACGGTAGGCGCAGCTCGTAGCTGCGCAGCCGTCGTCGTCCCTTCACCTGTCCGGACCTGGCGAAATCGTGCGGCCAGAGGCCGCACCTACGGCAAGGGTCGTCCCGTCGTAGGCGCAGCTCGTAGCTGCGTATCCAGCGCCGTCCCTTCACCTGCCCGGGGCCAATCGGGGGGGCGAAAAATTTTTCGCCCCTACATCCTGTCCAGCGCTTCGTCGCCGTTTCTTCATCCCCCGGACCTAGCGACATCGGGCGGCTGGGAGCCGTCCCTACGACAAACCGGCGCTTCCCCGGCTGGCCAAACCGTGTGGCCACCGCCTGGACCTGCTTCAGGCTGCGTCATCCAGATCGTCGGGGACTTCCACCTCCTCGTCCACCAGATCCATGTCGTCCAGCTCTTCCGCCAGCTCATCGTCAGCCAGGGCGCTGCGGCTGCCGGCTTTGGTCGAGGTTTTCTTGGGGGCGGGGGTGGATTTGCCTTCATTGGCCTCTGTCCCCCCGGCGCGGGGCACCAGGTTGACAGGCAGCCCAAAGGCCTCCCGAATCTTGGCGTCGATCTCGGCCATGAGGTCCGGGTTTTCGGCCAGAAATTGCTTGGCATTCTCCCGACCCTGGCCCAGGCGGATGTCGCCATAGCTGTAGAAGCTGCCCCGCTTGGTGATGATATCCTGCTCCACGCCGAGGTCGATGAGGTCGCCTTCGGTGCTGATGCCCTCGTTGTACATGATGTCGAACTCGGCGACTTTGAAGGGGGGGGCGACCTTGTTCTTTTTGACGGTGACCCGGGTGCGGTTGCCG